>CAKZOY010000131.1 GCA_937138275.1 uncultured Chloroflexota bacterium | reverse complement strand
GTGCTCGTGCTGGTGTTGTTGCTGGGGCTGGGGGTGAGGATGATGGTGAAGTAAAACGTGAAACGTAAAACGTGAAACGTGAAACGTAATAAAATAAAAGGAGGGTGCAATGTCGGGGTTTCTGGGTACGGCGGCGCCGCTGGTTGCCGACCTGACGCAGGTCGGTATGGTGATCCTGGGCCTGTGGGCCGGGGTCGGGTTCGTCCAGGCCCGCCGACGGGCCTTCCCCGTCCACTGCCGCTGGATGGCCTGGCTGACCTTTCTGGCCTACGGGCCCATCCTCGTCGGGATGGTCCCGACCTGGCTGGAGCTGGCCCGGCTGGGGGGCGCCGTATTCGCCCAGCAGGCGACGGTCGTCCCCTTTATGCACGGGGTGGTCGGCGGCCTGGCCCAGTTGCTGATGACCTATACGGTGGTGCGGATGAACTGGCGCCGGAAATGGCCGCCCCGTCGTCCCCTCTGGCTGATGCGCATCAGTCTGGCGCTGTGGCTGCTGGCGATTGGGGGCGGGAGCGGGGTGTATCTCCTGCTGTACGGGTGAACCGCCCCCGCCCGCTTGTGTGGTTTATATCACAAATTCCCCGCGCAGGCCACCCTGGCTATCCGGCGCAATCCAGACGTGGAATGTGCCGGGTTCCACCCCTCGCGTCCCGTCGGCGCGGGTAAACGCCAGGTCTTCCTCGCGCAGGATGAAGGTCACGCGACGGGTCTCCCCCGGCTGCAACTCCACGTGCCGGAAGTCCTTCAGTTCCCGCACCGGGCGCGTCCGCGAACCGACCAGGTCCCGAACGTAGAGTTGGACCAGTTCGCGGCCGGAGCGGGATCCGGTGTTGGTTACCTCGGCGCTCACCTCTATGGCGCCGCGCAGGACCTCCGAACCGACCCGCAGGTTGGCATACTCAAAGGTGGTGTAGGTCAGGCCGTAGCCGAAGGGGAAAAGGGGCGTGGACGGGAGGTCCAGATACCGGGTGGCGAAGGGCCCCTGGGGCGAAACCGGCCGTCCGGAGTTTTTGTGGTTGTAGTAAATGGGAATCTGACCGGTCGCGCGAGGGAAGGTGATCGGCAGACGGCCGGAAGGGGATTCCTGTCCGAAGAGAATCTCCCCCAGCGCCGCCCCGCCCTCCATTCCGGGATGCCAGGCGTAGAGGACGGCATCCGCCAGCGCCACCTGCCGCGTGATCGCCAGCGGGCGTCCGGCAAAGACGACCAGCACCAGGGGCTTGCCCAGCCCGGCCATCATCTCCACGAATTCCGCCTGCCCCGGCGGTAATCCCAGGTCGCTGACGTTGGCGTTTTCCCCCGACCGAATGGGGTGCTCTCCCATCACCAGGACAACCACATCCGCCCGATGGGCGAGGTGGAACGCCCGGTCGTCATTCAGGGCAAAGAGCAACTCCGTCCCCCTGGGCGCCGTCTGCCGCAGGGCTTCGTGGAGGGGGGTCGCGTCCTCTGCGCGGCCGTCGGGAGACCAGGTGCCGTAGAGTTCGCCGCGGGCGTGTACGAAGTTCCCCGCCACCAGAATTCGGCGGAAGTTCTGGAGCGGGAGGATGTCCCCCTTGTTTTTCAGGAGTACCATGCTCCGGCACGCCATACGGCGGGCCAGTTGGCGGGCGCGGTCGGTCAGCAGGTCGCGGGCGGCGCGCTGGGGGTCGGTGTAGGGGTTTTCAAAGAGGCCGGCGCGGTGCTTGATCCGCAAAATCCGTCGCACGGCCTCGTCCACTTCTTCTATGGGCACCTGCCCGTTGCGGACGCTCTCGGCCAGCGTGTCCAGATAGGCGCCGCTGACCATGTCCATATCCACGCCCGCATAGAGGGCCAGACGGGCCGCGTGGGCCCTATCTTCCGCCACTCCGTGGGAGACGAGTTCGGCGACGGAGTTCCAGTCGGAGACCACGAATCCGTCAAAGCCCCATTCCCCCCGCAGGAGGTCGGTGAGCAGGCGACGGTTGGCGGTGGCGGGAATGCCGTTCAGGTCAATGAAAGCCGACATAATCGTCCCCACCCCTGCGCGGACGGCGCTTTCAAAAGGCGGGAGGTAGATATCTCGCAGGGTGGCCTCGGACATCTCGCCACTTTCGTAGTCCCGCCCGCCTTCGGCGGCGCCGTAGCCCACAAAGTGTTTGGCGCAGGCGACGACCGTATCCGGGCGGGAGAGGTCGTTGCCCTGGAAACCCCGCACGGCTGCGGCCGCGATACGGGCCCCCAGCAGAGGGTCTTCCCCGGCGCCTTCGGCCACCCGCCCCCAGCGGGGGTCGCGGGCGATATCCACCATCGGGGCGAACGTCCACCGAATCCCCTCCGCGCGGGCCTCCCGCGCGGCGACCGCGGCGGCCTCTTCCACCAGTTCGGGGTCAAAGGAGGCGGCCTGAGCCAGCGGGATGGGGAAGACCGTGCGGTAGCCGTGGACGACGTCCCGGCCGAACAGCAGCGGGATTTTGAGCCGCGCCTCCAGGGCCAGGCGCTGGAAGTGGTTACAGACTTCCGCGCTGCTGGACTCCGAGAACCCCTGACCGGTCAGCGCTCCCGAGGCGTTGAGGAGAGACCCGACTTTTCCCTGGCGGAGCAGTTCCGGGTCAAAGTTCTCGTGCGGATAACTCTGGTTCAGTTGACCGAGTTTTTCCTCCAGCGTCATCTGGGCAAGGAGGTGGTTGATGAAGTTTTCGGTACTGGACATAGGTTTGATCTTTCTCCGGAGAAGTTAAGGGCAACGGTGATTGTTCACTGCTTATCATTTTTCACCGCAGAGGCGCAGAGGACACAGAGGATTCGCGGAGAGATAATAGAACCCCTCGCGTCTCTCCGCGTTTCTCTGTGCTCTCTGTGTCTCTGTGGTTTTTTTCTAGATTGACAATGGCAAATTTTAAGTTATAAAACAAAAATTGGTAGCTGTGCCCTTTGAAAAGGCCGCTGGCAGGGC
>CAKZOY010000130.1 GCA_937138275.1 uncultured Chloroflexota bacterium | reverse complement strand
CCCGGCGACCGCGCAGGCGGTCGCCCGGCACGAAGTGCCCTCCCAGGTGCGGTTTCAACCGCTGGCTGAACAGTTACCCGGGGTTACAACCGGGCCGATGAGCGCCGTGGCCTTTCCCAACCCAGCGCCCCCCATTTTCTGGTCGGCGCAGGCCGACCGGAGGCCGAAAACCCGGAGGAGCGACTTCAGGCGCTAAAGGAGGCAGTAATGTACAGAGTGCTCAAAAAACTCGTCCAATGGCTTTTGCCGCTGCTGTTGCGCGTGCGGGTGACGGGCCGGGAAAACTTCCCTCCCAGCGGCCCCTACATCCTGGTAACCAATCACCTTTCCGCTTACGATTCCCCGCTGCTGATGGCGGTCTGTCCGCACACCGTGCGGGCGTTTGCCGCCTCCAAGCACAAGCGCAACCTGTTCTATGCCCTGGTCCTGAATATGGCCGGCTCCATCTGGGTACGGCGCGGGGAGATAGACCGGGAAGCCCTGCGCGGCGCGATGGAAGTCCTGGAACGGGGCGAAGTGCTGGGGATGGCCCCGGAGGGAACTCGGGCGCGCAGGGTCTACGCGCTCCAGCCGGGGAAGACCGGCGCCGCCTACCTCGCCACCCGGGCCAACGTCCCCATCGTGCCCGTCGGAATCACCGGAACGGAGAAAGTCAAAGAAAACCTCCCCCGCCTGCGCCGCACCGATGTGACCGTCACCATCGGCGAACCGTTCCACCTGCCGGAGAGCGGCCGCGTCCGGGGGCCGAAACTGGACGAGTATACCGACATCATCATGCGCCGCATCGCCGCCCTGCTCCCGTCGGAGTACCGGGGAGTCTACGCCGACAAAGTGCAGGAAGTGGCCGCGTCCGGCCGGGGCAATGAACACCTCCCCGCCCGTGCCCCGGCCTCATAGTTCATAGGAGGACACATGCCCCAAACGCCTCCCCGCACCATCCACATCGTCTCCCACACCCACTGGGACCGGGAATGGTACCGCACCTTCCAGCAGTTCCGCTTCCGCCTGATGCACCTGGTAGGGGAACTGCTGAACATCATGGAACGCGACCCCGCCTACCGCTTCTTCCTGCTGGATGGGCAGACGGTCATCCTGGAGGACGTCGTGGACGTCTGCCCCCAGTGGGCGGAGCGTCTGCGGCATCTGGTTCAGGAAGGACGGCTCTTCATCGGCCCGTGGTTTGTCCTTCCCGACGAGTTTCTGGTCAGCCCCGAGGCGCTGGTGCGCAACCTCCTGCTGGGCGACCGCATCGCCCGCGCCTGGGGGGCCAAAATGCCCGTCGGCTACATCCCCGACACTTTCGGGCACATCGGCCAGATGCCCCAACTCCTGCGCGGTTTCGGGATGGATACCGCCGTCATCTGGCGCGGCGTGGGCGATGCCCCCACCGAATTCCGCTGGGCCGCCTCCGACGGAAGCGAAGTCCTCACCTGCTACCTGCGGGACTCCTACAGCAACGCCGCCTATCTGCCCGCCGATGAGGACGGGTTCGTTGCGGCGATCGCGGAGGAACGGGGCCGTCTGGCCCCCTACGCCCCCACATCCCACCTTCTCCTGATGCAGGGCACCGACCACATGTTCCCCTGCGCCGACCTGCCGCACCTCATCGCCGCGGCCGACGCGCGCCTCCCCGACCGGGTGGTCCACTCCAGCCTGCCCGCCTATGTCGCCGCGGTGCGGGCCGAACTGGGCGAAGAGGGCATCCGCAACCTCCCCCGGCGCGTCGGCGAAATGCGCGACCCCTCCCGCGCCCATCTCCTCCCCGGCGTCCTCTCCACCCGAATGTGGATCAAACAGCGCAACCACGCCTGCCAGACCCTCCTGGAACGCTGGGCCGAACCCCTTACCGCAATTTGCAATCTGCAATCCGCAATTCGCAATCTGCAACCTGCAATCTTGAATTCGCTCCTTCGCCGTGCCTGGAAGTACCTCCTGGAAAACCACCCCCACGACTCCATCTGCGGCTGCTCCATAGACCAGGTCCACGAAGAGATGCGCACCCGCTTTGACTGGTGCGAACAGATTGGGGAGGAGGTCACCCGTACAGCGCTGGAGGCCATTACCGCGTCGGTGGACACTCAGGGGGAGGGGACGGTCGCCCTGGTCGTCTTCAACCCGTCCTCCACCCCCCGCACCGACCGGGTCGTCGCGGCCGTCAGCCCTCCGGTGGACCCCGAAGCGTGCATACTGGTCGGGCCGGACGGCGCGCCCGTCCCTTTCACCGTCCTCCGGCACACTATAGACTCCGAGATGGAGACGACCTTTGACCCGGGGACGATGCGCCTGATGGTCGCCCAGGCGCTGGCGGGGGGCGGCACCCTGTACGGCGAGACCCGTATCCGCAGCATGCACCTGCGGCGGGAGGGGAGCACCGTCTTCCTGACCGTCTCCGTCGGTCGGGGGGCACCGGCACCGGACCTGCTGGCGGGTCCTGCTGCCCAACTCCAGGCCCTGCTGGACGACGGGACTGTAGAGCGGTACGTCGTCCGGATACGGGAGAACGAGGCGCTGGAGGTCGCCTTCATCGCCCGGGACGTCCCGCCCATGGGCTATGCCACTTACCGCTGGCTCCCCGGCCTGCCCCTCGCTCCGGTCGCGGCCTCCCGACCGGAGAGGGTCATAGAGAACGAGTACCTCCGGGTGGAGGCCGACCCCCAGACGGGATGGCTGACGGTCACCGATAAGGAGACGAGACTGGTCCTTCCGGGCGTCCACCGCTTTGTGGATGGGGGCGACCGCGGAGACGAGTACAACTACTGCCCGCCGGAGGAGGACCCGCTCTTTGACCGGCCCGCCACCCCGCCCGTCATCCGGCGGGAGGCGAACGGGCTGGGGGAGAGTCTGGTGATAGAGATGGTCTACCGGGTGTCGGAGGAACTGGCGGAGGAACGGACGCGCCGGAGCGCGCGCTGGATAGACCTGCCCATCACCACGCGCGTCACGCTGACGGCGGGGGTGCAGCGGGTGGATTTTGAGACGACAGTGGAGAACACTGCCCGGGACCACCGGCTGCGGGTCCATTTTCCGGTGCCCTTTGCGGCGGAGCGGGCGTATGCCGAGGGGCACTGGGAGGTGGTGGAGTGGCCCACCGAACCACCCGCAGGCGGGCCCGACTGGGCCGAGCAGCCCGTCTCCACCCGCCCGCAGCGGGGCTGGGTCTGCCTCTCCGATGGCCGCGTGGGGGTGACCGTCGCCAACCGCGGTCTGCCGGAGGTGGAGGCCCGGCGGACGGAGGAGGGGGCAGAGATCGCCCTGACCCTGCTGCGCTGCGTGGGCTGGCTCTCGCGGGACGATTTCCCCTGCCGTCGGGGGCATGCGGGGCCGGGGCTGGCGGTGCCGGGGGCGCAGTGCCCGGGCCGCCACACCTTCCGCTACGCGCTGATCCCTCACGTCGGGGACTGGCGGGCCGCCTTCGCCGAGGCGGACGCGTTCCAGACCGACCTGCGGGCCCTGGCGACGCCGCCTCATCCGGGCCCGCTTCCGCCGACCCTCTCTTTCGTCCGGATAGACTCGCCGGCCCTTCGGGTGAGCGCCCTGAAACCGCCGGAGGAGGGCGAGGGGCTGATCCTGCGGATATGGAACATAGAGGACCAGTCGGTGGAGGGGACGATTCGCTTTTGGCGGCCGTTTGCCCGCGCGGTGCGGGTCAACATGGCCGAAGAGGGGACGGAGGAACTGGCGGCGGGCGCCGATACCCTGCGCCTGCCCGTCGGAGGGCGGGAAGTGGTGACCGTGCGGATAGAATTCCCGTGACCCGGCCCGGCACCTCGCGCGAAAACAGGGGCGCAGAAACTTCTGCGCCCCTGTTTTGTGGTCTCACCGCCCAGGACGCAGAGAGAGCAGAGAGTAAAGGTTTCTCTGCGGTCTCTGCGTACTCTGCGGTGAATTACGCCATCGGTCGCTTTTCCTTCAGGCGGGCCGCTTTGCCCCTCAGGCCGCGCATATAGTAGAGCCGCCCCCGCCGGACCTTGCCGTGCCGGGTGACCTCCACCTTCTCAATGCGCGGGGAGTAGAGGGGGAACGTGCGCTCTACCCCGATGCCGTGGGCGGCGATCCGGCGGACGGTGAAAGACGCCCCGGCGCCGCTGCCGCGCACCCGGATGACCACTCCCTGGAAAACCTGCACCCGCTCCCGGCCCCCTTCCACAATCAGGGCATGCACCCGCACGGAATCCCCGGGCCGCAGATCGGGGATGTTCGGATTGCGCTCCAGTTGACGGTTCAACGATTCAATCAAGTCCATTGCTCACCCCTGTATCATGCCTGTGAACGGTGGGGTATTATACCATAACCCCGAAATCCGGCAAGTACAGCCCGTGCGGGGCTTATGCAGCAAATCATTTCGGGGGGAGCAGCGCGCCCGTGAAAAAAAGAGAGTGGGGTTTGCGGGGGCGGCGAAGCCGCCCCCACAAACCCCACACCCCACCCCTTTCCCATGCAGGGTGAATTGCTGCGCAAGCCCTGATGCCCCCTCAATTTGCCTCTTCCCTCCTCCGATGGTAAAATAATCGCAACTATTCAGTCCGCTCCCAGATGGCGAATAAGGAGATACTCGGAGATGCATATTCGCAGGGCACTCCCTGCCGACATAGAAGCCTGCCTGAAACTGGACCATTCCGTTCTAACCGACCACGCGTGGCGAATAGAGGAGCGTGAGCACCAGGGTGCCATCACCCTCACATTTCAACGGATCCGTCTCCCCCGATCGGTCGTCGTCCCCTACCCCCGTCAGGGGAAGGACCTGCCCGCCTGTTGGGAAGAGTGTGACCTGTTTCTGATCGCCGAGGATAAGGGGATCGTCGGATATGTGACGGCCCGCGCTCTATCCGGGCATGGATTGGTCTGGGTGTACGACCTGGTGGTGGATGCGGCCCGGCGGCGGCAGGGGATCGGCCGTGCTCTGATGGCAGAGGTCGCTTCGTGGGCATCCGGCAGAGGCCTGGAGCGCATTGTGATGGAAATTCCCACGCGCAACTACCCGGCGATCTGCTTCTGCCGCGCCCTGGGCTTTTCGTTTTGCGGATATCATGACCGACACTGGCGTAACCAGGATATCGCTTTGCTGTTCAGTGCCCATTTGAGATGACGGCGCGTCCTGGAATATGGGGAATTATGTTTCCGGCTGACCGGCAGGTTCGGATGTTCTGACCATTCTGGCGTATGGACTGGACAGTATGGATTGGGTAGGGATTCTTTCTCTCCTGAATACTCTCCTGAATTCGGGCATTGTCATCCTCTCCTTTGCCCTCGGGATTTACCTGCTGGTATACAATTTCCGCAATCGGGTTGCCCGGACTTTCTGTGCGCTGCTGTGTTGTGTGCTGATTGTCTATTTTGTGGAACTGGCTATCGTCGGTACGCCCGCGGAAGTGGCCCTCCAGTGGCTGCGCTTCCAGTGGGTGGGGATCGCCTTCACTCCGGCGGCGTATCTCCGCTTCACCGACGCGCTGCTGGAGATGACCAATGATCAGAGTCGGGCGCGCTCCTGGATGATCCGCATTTCCCATCTCCTGGGCGCGGCCATCTTCCTGGCAGCGCTCTGGACCGATCGGATCGTCTGGGACGGTGTAGAACAGGCCGGGACGATTCACCTTCGGGCCGGCCCTCAATTCTGGCTCTTCTTCGTCTACTTCGCCCTGCTCATCGGTTGGGGAGCGCGGAACATCCTCCGCGCCTGGCAGCGCTGCCTGACTTCCACCTCCCGGCGTCGGATGGCGTATCTCGCCCTGGCCTCCATCGCTCCGGCGGCGGGAGTATTCCCCTATCTGGTCATCACCGGCTGGCCTCAGCGTTTCCCTGGCGCCCTCCTCTGGCTCCTGCTGGTGCTGGGCAATATCGCGGTCAGCATTATGCTGCTGATGATGGCCTACACCGTCGCCTTTTTCGGCGCCCTGACCCCCGAACGGGTTGTCAAGCACCGTTTTATCCGCTTCCTCCTCCGCGGGCCGCTACAGGCAACAGCCGTCGTGGCGGTCATCGTCGCGGCGTATCGTTCCGACGGTCTCCTGGGCCTTCCCCCCTTCCGCCTGGCGCTCTTCGGTGTTGTCCTGGTCATCCTGCTGGTTCAACTGGGAGTGGAGTGGGCCAAACCTCTGCTGGACCGTCTCCTCTACCGACGGGATGAGCGGGAGATCGCCTGGCTGCAAAGTTTGAGCAACCGCCTCCTTACCACCACCGACATCCGCCAGTTCCTGGAAAACATCCTCACCGCTCTCTGCGACCTTCTGCGCACTCCGGTAGCATTCATCGCCCTCATAGAGGACGAAGAAGCCCGTCTGGAAGTGGTCTGTGGGAACCTGCAACCGGGGGTTTATCCGGCGCTCCCGGAGAATCTGGACTCCCTGATCAGCGGGACGTCCAGAGGTCAACTTCGTGCCTACGGCGACCTCTACCTCTGGGATGGATACTGGCTCTGGCCTCTGCATGCCCGGTCGGATAACGAGTTGATCGGCCTGCTGGGGCTGGAAGCCCGTTCGGCTACGCCGGACCTGACCCCCGAAGAGATGGATATTCTCCGCTCACTGGGGGCCCAGGTAGAGACCGCGCTGGAAGACCGGATTATCCAGCAGACGCTCTTCGGGGTGCTGGAGCGGATGATGCCGCAGATTGAGGAAATCCAGCGGCGGCGGGAGATGCTGCGCTACGAGGGTGCGCCCGCCCTGGCCCGTCTGGCGGACCCACTGGCGACCCCGGAATTCCCCCGCTGGGTACGGGACGCGCTGGCCCATTACTGGGGAGGCCCCAAACTGACCCGCAGTCCGCTCCTGAATCTCCAGGTAGTAGAGCGGGCCTCTGAAGAGCACGGAGGGCCGATCAATGCCCTGCGGGCTGTCCTCCTGCGCGCCATTGAGCAGTTGCGCCCCGAAGGAGAGCGCAGCATGACAGCCGCCGAATGGCTCCTCTACAACATCCTGGAACTGAAATTCATCCGCGGCTATCGGGTGCGGGATATCGCCATGCGGCTGGCGATGAGCGAATCGGACTTCTACCGCAAACAACGGATCGCCATCCAGGAACTGGCCCGCGTCCTGGCAGAAATGGAGCGGGAAGAGCGGGCGAGCCAGGGCCGGTTGACGGATTCTTGAGATAAGTCTATAATCGGAAAAGGAAGTCCTCGCACTGAGGACCCTCCGACGAAAACCCGACCGATTCCACCTCTGTTCACAGTGGTATCAAACGTTTGCGCAATGATGGGAGGATGGAGTATGATGGACTTTCTGCCCGCCAATGCCCCCCTCACCGAAGACTACTGGCTTGCTTTAATGGAAGAAGGAGAAGTCAGTCGTTGCGATTTTCCGCCCGCCCCTCCGGAGGTCATCTGGCGGGGATTGGGCCTGGATTCAGATGCTTCCCCTCCCCCCGCGCCATCGCCAGAAGATGACGGATGGGCCGTCGCATTCCGGGCAATGGAGGAATGCACTGTGCTCACCCTTCCGGTCCTCGGGTACAATCGGGGCGGTCTGCTGGTAGAGTGGAACGGTCATCAGGGATTTGTGCCGGTCTCCCATCTGGCGCACATCTCTCCCTACCTGGATGAACGGGAGCGGGAAGAATTGTTGCGTGCCCACGTCGGCCGTAGACTTCACCTGCGCGTGATTGAGGTGGACCCGGAGCGTCAGCGGCTGGTGCTCTCCGAACGGGCCACCTACTCGGAGGAACAGCACCGGAAAGCGCTGCTGGAAAGATTGCAGCCCGGAGATATATGTGCCGGGCGGGTGACCAACATCTGCTCCTTTGGGGCCTTTGTGGATATCGGAGGCCTGGAAGGACTGATTCACATTTCCGAACTCTGCTGGAACCGGGTGAACCATCCGGCCCAGGTTCTCCAACCGGGTCAGGAGGTTCGGGTCGCGGTGCTGAACGTGGACCGGGAGCGCGGACGCATCGGTCTCAGCCTCAAACGGGCACAACCTGACCCATGGCGTGCTGTGGAGGAGCGGTATCAGGTTGGGCAGATTGTTCAGGGGACGATCACCCACGTCGTGGATTTCGGCGCTTTTGCCCAGGTGGAAGATGGGGTGGAGGGGTTGATCCACCTCTCCGAACTGGCCGAAGGACAGTTTCTGCATCCCCGCAACGTGGTGCAGGAGGGCATGACCGTTCGGCTGAAAATCATCCACGTGGATGCCGCCCAGCGCCGTCTGGGCCTGAGTCTGCGCCAGGCCACTGAATTGTAGTTGGGCGAGTATGAGCGCGCGTCGCCAGGCGACTCCCCCTTCCCGAAAGAAGCCGCAACCCCGTCCATCGGGCCCGCCCTGGTGGTCGTGGTTGACCGGCCCAATCGCCCAGCAGACCCTCGCTGTGGGGCTGATCCTCCTTTCCATCCTGACCGCCCTTACTCTTCTGCGGATCACCTCCGGCCGCTGGTCTGATGCCTGGCTGCGCGCCCTCCAGTTCCTCTTCGGCTGGGGATGTATACCGGTCACCTTTGCTATCGGTTGGAGCGGTATCCTCATCCTCCAGCACCATCTGGACCGTCCCATTGCCTGGCGGTGGCGGCCCGTCGTGGGGCTGGAACTTCTCTTCTTCGGACTGCTTGCTCTCACCCATCTGCTTCTGGGACGCCGCGATCCCTGGGCCCTTCTGCAGAGCGGGTGGGGTGGGGGAATCGTCGGCTGGGCGCTGGCTCACATCCTGACGCTGTACCTGGGCCCGCTGGTGGCGGGCCTCCTGCTGGCGGCAGTTTCCCTTGCGGGCATGGGCCTGGCGCTGGATCTGACCCTGAACGATGTACGGGAATGGCTGAGCCGCCGACCGTCCCCCGCGCCGGCCCGCCCACCGGCGCCCCGGCCGACCGCCCGCCCCGCCCCCCCGCCGGTTTCCCGCCCCTCTGCCGTTCCGCCGCCTGCCCCGGAGGAGCGCCCGGTCTCCGCGCCCCCCCCTGCTCCGACGCCCCCCGCCGCGCCGGCCCGGACCGGGGAGGTCCCGACTCCCGTCTCCCGCCCCGCGGCCCAACCGGTCCTCCCGCCGCTGGACCTGCTGGATGAAGGAGAAGAGATCGGTCTTCCCGACGAAGAGGTGCGCCGCAAGAGCCGCATCATCGTGGAGACCCTGGCCCAGTTCGGGCTGCCGGTACAGGTCGTGGAAGTGCGCCGGGGCCCGGCGGTCACCCAGTTCGGCATCGCGCCGGGGTTTACCGAACGGGCCGGGCCCGACGGTCAGCGACGTCCCCACAAAGTGCGCGTCAGCCAGATCGCCGCGCTGGCCGACGACCTGGCCCTGGCCCTGGCGGCCCCGTCCCTGCGGGTGGAAGCGCCCGTCCCCGGCCGCTCGGTCGTGGGGATTGAAGTGCCCAACGACCGGGTCAGCCTGGTCACCCTGCGCGCGGTGATGGAGAGCGACGCCTTCGCCGCCATGGACTCCCCCTTAGCCATCGCCCTGGGAGAGGATGTGGCAGGTACCCCCATTGTGGCCGACCTGGGGACGATGCCGCATCTGCTCATCGCCGGCACCACCGGCTCCGGCAAGTCCGTCTGCATCAAGGCGCTGGCTACCTGCCTGGCAATGACCAACCGTCCCGACGAACTCCGCTTCGTGATGATTGACCCCAAGATGGTGGAACTGGCCCATTTTAAGGGCCTGCCGCACCTTCTGGGGCGCCCCGAAGCGGAACTGGAGCGCATCCCGCGAGTGTTGCGCTGGGTGGCCCACGAAATGGACGAGCGGTACCGGAAATTCGCCGCCGCCGGTGCCCGGCACATAGACGATTACAACGAAAAGGTCGGGGGCAGGGACCCCGCTCAGCGCCTTCCCCGCATCGTCGTCCTGATAGACGAACTGGCCGATCTGATGATGCTGGCCCCGGAGGAGACGGAGCGGACGATCTGCCGCATCGCCCAGATGGCGCGCGCGACCGGCATCCACCTGGTCGTCGCCACCCAGCGGCCCAGCGTGGATGTGGTCACTGGGCTGATCAAGGCCAACTTCCCGGCCCGCATCTCCTTCGCCACCGCCAGCCAGGTAGATTCGCGGGTCATCCTGGATATGCCCGGGGCGGAGACGCTTCTGGGCAAAGGGGATATGCTCTACCTGGCTGCGGATGCCGGACACCCGGTTCGCCTGCAGGGGGGCTATGTGAGTGAAGCGGAGATTCAACGGGTGGTGGACTTCTGGCGGCAACAGTTGCCCTTCTGGGTTGCCGAGGCGCCCTGGGAGTCCATGATGCCCGCGGCGGGCCCCCTTTCTTCCCCATCTCTGCAGGACGAGGAGGAGGACCTGCTCCGGCAGGCCATCGCGCTTTTGCGTACCCGGGAGACCATCTCCACTTCGTACCTCCAGCGCCGGTTGCGGATCGCCTATCCCACCGCGGCCCGTCTGATGGAGCGGCTGGAAGAGATGGGATTGGTCGGGCCGCCGGAACCGGCAGGCCGCCCGCGACGGGTCATCGGCGGCGAGGGGCCGGACTGAGCCTGTTTGCCAAAATCCCTGCTCTGTGTTATCATTATGCCCGTTTACACGCCCGGACGGGCTTTCCGCCCCTGGCCCGGACCAGGGGTAATTCCCGTGGAAAGGAGGTTACAACCGTCCATGCGAGAGTATGAACTCACATATATTGTGCACCCTCAGGTGGACGCGGAGGGACTGACCGCGGTGATAGACGAGGTGAAGCGAGCCGTGGAGTCCACCGGCGGTGTCGTCCACAAAGTAGAGCCCTGGGGGCTCCGACGACTGGCCTATCCCATTCGCAAAGTTCGGGAAGGCCAGTACGTGTTTATGCAGGTCGGCCTGGAAGCCAGAGGCGTGGCCGAACTGGAGAGAGTGCTCAAACTCAAAGAACCGATCCTTCGGCATCTCATCGTTCGCATTGGTGAAGAAGAATAGCGAGGGAAGGGACAATGAGAGGGCTGAACAAGGTGATGATTATCGGTACCCTGGGTCGGGATCCGGAGATGCGCTATACACCGGCCGGGCGACCGGTGACCTCTTTCAGCGTCGCCACCACGCGCGGCTGGACCAACGCCAATGGCGAGCGGAAAGAGGAGACCGAATGGTTCAACGTGGTCGCCTGGGGAAATCTGGCCGAAATCTGTAAGCAGCGTCTGCGCAAAGGGCAGCAGGTGTACATTGAGGGACGCTTGCAGACCCGGGGCTGGGAAGACGCCGATGGCAAGAAACACTTCCGTACCGAACTCGTCGCCCAGGAAATGATTATCCTGGGGGGACGTCCGCAGCCGGTAGAGGAACAACCGGGTCTGGAAGAAGAGAGCGGCGCGGGCGAAGAGGTTGTCGGTGAGGAGTTTCCTTTCTGAGGTTTTCGGGAGGTGAAGATTGGCAGAAGAAAGAGAAAGACGACCTGCATCGGGGAGACGGTCGGCCGTCCGATCCGCAGCCACCCGGGGGGAGGCCCGACCGCAACCCCAGTGGCGTCGGAGTGCGCGCCGATGCGTCTTCTGTGCCGAGAATGTGGGGCAGATTGACTACAAGGACGCGGAGACGCTGATCCGCTTCCTGAGCGATCGGGGGAAAATACGGCCCCGGCGGCAGACCGGCCTCTGCGCCCGGCATCAACGGCAACTGGCCCGGGCGGTCAAACGGGCCCGCCATCTGGCACTCCTACCCTTCACAATAGACTATACTCACTGGGGGTAATTTGAGGAAAAAAGGGCGACGCACCAATGGAGTGCGTCGCCCTTTCCTGCATTTAGGAGAAGCGCGACCAGAAAGGGGTTGCCTCTCTCCGGCACAACGGAGATTGCCAAGAGATGTCCAGAAAGCGCAAAGAAGTTGCTCCCCTTCGTCCGATGACCCGGAAACAGCGCACCCGCGCCGAGCGGGAAGCGCGCATGAACCGCTGGATCATCATCGGGGCGGTTGCCGTCGGTGTACTGGTGGTGGGCATTCTGGTCTACGGCTATCTGGCCGAAGTGGTCTTCAAAGCCCGCGAGCCGGTTGCCACGGTCAATGGCGTGACGGTCAGCACGGCCGATTTTGAGGCCCGCGTCCGCTACCAGCGCCTGATGCTCCAGCGGCAGCGAGATTTCTACACCGCGCAGCGGATGAGCCTGGACCCCACAGACCCAATGGCCGCTTCCCTGCTGGAGTATCTGAACGAACAGATTCGCCAACTGGACGCGCAACTCTCCTCCTCCTACGCCACGCTGGTGGGAAAAGAAGTCCTGGACGGGATGATCCAGGAGGAATTGATTCGGCAGGAGGCCGCCCGTCGCGGGATCACAGTCTCCCAGGAAGAAGTGGACCGGGCGATTGAGGAGCAGTTCGGCTACGATCGGGACGCCGCGGCAGCCCTGCTGACTCCAACTCCCCCGATCCCTTCTGAAACTCCATTAACGACAACGCCGTCGGCAACGCCCCTCCCGCGCGAGGAGTTTGAGAATCGCTACCGGGATTTCGTCAACGCCGTCCTGAGGCCCAGCGGACTCGGCGAAGCGATGTTCCGCCGGATGGTGGAGACCAGCCTGCTCTACGAGAAACTTCAGGCGGCAATGGCGGCCGAACTCCCCGCGCGGATGGAACAGGTACAGGTTCGCTATATGTCCTTCTCCACTCAGGAAGAGGCGAATCAGGTGGTGGAGCGTCTGGATAAAGGGGAAAAGTGGGACGATATTGCCGCGGAACTGGAGATAGACGGGGCCAGCGGAGCGTTTGCCAGTGACCCTCAGTGGGTCACGCGGGGGTTTTTGACCGACCAGTTCGGGGAGGAGATCGCCGCGCAGGTCTTTGGGATGCCGCCCCAGCAATACACCCGACCCCTGACCACGACCACCGGTCGCTGGTATATCATCATCGTGCTGGACCGCCAGGAGCGGGAACTGGAGGATTATATGCGCTCCTACGAAGAGCAGCGAGCGTTCCAGGAATGGCTGGACGCGCGGATGGCAAACGTCCAGTACAGCGACAACTGGATGGAAAAGGTCCCGACGACGCCGTAAGAGATTCGGAAGTGTCCGCAACGCAACAGGCGGCTGGTAAGAAACCAGCCGCCTGTTCGTTGAAGAGGCCCTCCGGGCTTGCGCAGCAATTCGCCCGCATGGGGAAGGGGCGGAGAGCGGGGTTTGTGGGGACGGCGAAGCCTCCCCCACAACCCCGCTTTCTCCTTGACTTCGCGGGCACGCTGCTCCCCGAAAGGGATTTGCTGCACATGCCCTCAGCACCCACCCCTTGACAAATTTCCCGCCCTGTGGTACACTATACCCCAGTAGAGTATAGGGAGGTGAAGACATGCCGATTTACGAATACCGATGTCCCCAGTGCGGGGAGAAGTTTGAGAAGTTCATCCGCTCGGTGAATGCCCCGCAGGAGGTAGTCTGCCCGCGCTGCGGCAACACCGAGGTGGAAAAGACCGTCTCCCTCTTTGGCCTGACGGGGGGCAGTCGCTTCTCTTCAGGCGTTTCCTGCTCTTCCGGAGGGTCGCTTTGAGGGGTTTCGTAGCGGGGGCCGGTGGCTCCCAGGAGATGGATATGGCGATTCAGGACCCACAGGTGAAGAACGATCTGATCCAGCGGCTGCGCCGGATTGAGGGCCAGACCCGCGGGGTGGTGCGGATGATAGAAGAGGGTCGGGATTGTCAGGAAGTGCTCCAGCAACTGGCAGCGATCCGCGCTGCCGTCCAGCAGGCCAGCATTCAGGTGATGCGCTCCTACGCGCTGGAGTGCATCCAGGCGACGGAATCCTCCCCTGAGGAGATGGCCGAAGCCCTGATCCGTGCTGTCAGTCGGTTCGCATAAACTAGAATATTTCTACAGGAGGATTGTCATGCCGTTACTGAACGAAGAAATCCGTCAAGAGGTCTCCAGGTTCCTGGAGGACCTGCCGGGTCCCGTCCGGCTGGTGATGTTCACGCAGGAGTTTGAGTGCGAGTACTGTGCGGAGACCCGTCAACTGGTGGAGGAAATTGCCGACCTCTCCCCCAGGATCACCGCGGAGATTTACGATTTCCAGGCCGACCGGGCCAAGGCGGAGGAACTGGGCGTTGACAAAATCCCGGCCATCGCCGTCATTGGCGCGCAGGATTACGGGGTTCGCTTTTACGGCATTCCCTCCGGCTACGAGTTCTCCTCCCTGCTGCACACTACCCGTAGTGTGGCGGCGGGGAAGCCGGACCTGAGCGACGCCACCCTGAAGGTACTGGGGGGACTGACGAAGCCGGTGCACATTCAGGTCTTCGTCACGCCGACGTGTCCGTATTGCCCGCAGGCAGTGGTGCTGGCCCACCAGATGGCCATCGCCAGCCCGATGGTACGGGCCGATATGGTGGAGGCTATGGAGTTCCCGCATCTGGCATACAAGTATCAGGTGATGGGCGTGCCGCGCACGGTGATCAACGAGACGGTTCACATAGAAGGCGCCGCGCCCGAATCTATGGTGGTGGCGAAATTACAGGAAGCGCTGAAAAACAATTAACAAATTAACAATTAACAATTAACAATTGGGCAATTAACAATTCGCCAATGCCCAGCAAACCAATTGCCCAATACCCAATACCTATTCCACCAGGCAACTAACCATGCTGGATTTCAAGTTGACCACGCCACAAAGGGAAGTTCGGCCGTCCGATGAGGAAACCTATGACCTCATCATCCTGGGGGGCGGGCCGGCAGGTCTGACGGCCGCCATCTACGCCGGCCGCGCCCGCATCCATACGTTGCTTCTGGTCGGTCCCCTGCCCGGGGGCCAGCCGGCCAATACGGACGTCGTGGAGAACTTTCCGGGCTTTCCGGAGGGGATTGAAGGGCCCGAACTGGCCCAACGGTTTGTCGCCCAGGCAGAACGCTTCGGCGTGCAGATCGTCCACGATTCCGTCACCGGGGTGGACTTTTCGGTCCGCCCCTTTATCGTCCGGACCGATTCCGCCACCTATCGGGCCCACACCGTCATCGTGGCGATGGGCGCCGTCCCGCGGCGTCTGGGGGTGCCGGGGGAGGACCGGTTTTTCGGCCGCGGCGTCTCCACCTGTGCGACCTGCGATGGCTTCTTCTATCGGGATAAGCGCGTGGTGGTCGTCGGCGGGGGGGATAGCGCCATCATAGAGGGCCTCTATCTGACCCGCTTCGCCCGGGAAGTGATTCTCGTCCATCGGCGCGACCAGTTACGGGCGACGCAAATTTATCAGGAGCGCGCGTTCGCCAATCCTAAAATGCGTTTCGTGTGGGACTCGGTGGTGGAGGAGATTCTGGGCGAGAAGACGGTGACCGGCGTGCGGGTGCGCAATCTGAAGACGGGGGAGTCCTCAGTCATTGAGGCCGATGGAGTCTTCATATACATCGGGATGGAGCCCCAGACGCAGATTTTCGCCGGACAACTGGAACTGAATGAACGGGGCTACATCGTCACCGACCGTTATCAGCGCACCAGCGTTCCGGGGGTGTTCGCCGCTGGGGATATCCAGGACCCCCGCTATCGTCAACTGGTCGTGGCCGCCGGAACCGGAGCAATCGCCGCGATGGAAGTGGAGCGGTTCCTGGAGATGTATCCCCAGAACCACCAGTAGAGGGTGCTGAAAAAGTGGCGAGGGATAAGGCGTTGGAGGCCTGTCCCGCTCTTTGGGGAGGCGTTTTAACCCCCTCATCCCCCCGGCCCCCTTCTCCCCCTCAAGCGGGGGAGAAGGGGGAGAAAAATTTGTGGGTTTTGGCGCTGACGGCCTTCGGCCGCCAGCGCCAAAACCCATACAAAAATCCCCCTCCCCGCGGGCGCAGTAGGGGCGGACGATTCGTCCGCCCTCAACGGGGAGGAGGTGAGGGGGAAGGGGCATCATCGCTCTTCTCAGGAGCGACCTATTGCTGAATGAAAATCCGACTTTTTTCAAAAGCCTCCAGCAGGCTGTGAGAGGGAACATGCTGGGCCCTTTGCTTCTATCTGAACCGGATGCCTATGACGTGGTGGTGATCGGTGGAGGGCCGGCCGGATCAACGGCCGCCCTCTACGCCGCACGCGCCGGGCTGAAGACGCTGGTCATAGATAAGGAGCTCACCGCCGGAGCGGCCGGTATGGCCGGGCAGATAGTCAACTTTCCCGGAGTGGGTCCGGTCTCCGGAGTTGAACTGGTCCAGCGCATTCGGGATCAGGCGGCCTCTTTCGGCGCGCGGTTTGTCACCGACCGGGTGCTGCGGGTGGACCTGGGGCAGAACCCGCGCGGGGTCTGGGCGGGAAACGGCGTCTACTTTGGCCGGGCCGTCATTCTGGCGACTGGCGCGATGGGACGGAAGCACCGTATCCCCGGCGAGGAGCCTCTGGTGGGGCGTGGGGTCAGTTACTGCGCTACCTGCGACGGAGCGTTTTTCCGCGGCAAAGAAGTTGCCGTGGTGGGCAACACCGAGGAGGCGGTGGAAGAAGCCCTGACGCTGACCCGTTTCGCTTCCCGTATCCACTTCCTCTCTCCCACCCAGGACCTGCGGGCCCACCCTGACCTGGTCCGCGAACTTCTGGAGTACCCCGGCGCGCTCTACTATCCGGCTGTCCACGTGATAGAGATCGTCGGCCAGGAGGCAGTGGAAGGGGTGCGGTTCACGAACACGAAAGGGGAGGAGGAACGTTTTCTTCCTGTCGCTGGGGTCTTCGTCTATCTCCCGGGCAACGTCCCCATTACCGACTATCTGGAGGGCCAGTTGCCCCTGGGGGAAGATGGCTGCCTGATCGTGGACGAGAATTTCCAAACGGCCATTCCCGGTGTCTTTGCCGTGGGGGATCTCCTCTGTCGTCATCTGAAGCAGGCGGTGGTGGCAGCGGCAGAGGGAGCGGTTGCCGCGATGGCTGCAGACCGTTACCTTCGGGGGCGCACACGGCTGCGGACGGATTGGAGCGGATGAGCGGCTGCTAAGCGATGATCAGCCACCCTTTACCCGGCAAAATTCCCCGGATAGACCCGGCCCGCTGCCGGGCCTGCCGCCGCTGTCCGGCCCGCGACGTTTGCCGGAGCAAGGCGCTGCGGGCCTTAGACCCCGGTGAGCCGCCCTGGGTGGACGGCAACCGGTGCTACGGTTGTCTGGCCTGTGTGCCGGTTTGCCCCTTCGGGGCGATAGATGTGGGGGAACTGTCAGGTCAGAGGTGAGGGCATTCCCTTCCCCGCTACCGGGAGGGTAAAGTAGAAAGCGGACCCTTCACCCTCCTCACTTTCCACCCATATCCTCCCGCCGTGAGCCTCCACTATCCGGCGGCATATTGCCAGTCCCAAACCGCTCCCTTCTGCGCGCCCTTCTTCCGTGGGAATCCGATAAAATTTCTCAAACAGGCGGGCCTGCAGGTCACGCGGAATGCCCAGGCCGGTGTCTACCACCCCGACGGTGATTTCCCGCCCGTCCGAGTGAACGGTCACCGTTACCCGGTCGCCGGGGCGACAGTACTTGATGGCGTTGGAGACCAGGTTCAGCAGAGCCTGGCGGATCCGGGCCGGGTCCCCGATGATAGTCGGTACCGCCGGAGAGACCTCGGACTCCAGCAGGATCCCCTTCTCTTCGGCCTGAGGGCGCAACGAGGCCAGCACCGAATCCACGACCCCGGCGAGGTCTACCGCCTCGCGGGCCAGGAAGACCCGGCCGGATTCCAGTCGGGCCAGTTCCAGAAACTCCCCCGCCATCCGGCTCATCCGTAATGCCTCCTGCTGGATCAGCAGGGCGAACTCGGTGCGTTGTTCCGGAGGGAGGTCCTTATGGGCGATCAGGTCCGCATAGGCCGCGATCACTCCTAACGGAGTCCGCATCTCATGGACGATCTCCGCTACCAGGTCCGATTGTTCAAAGAAGACGGCGTTCTCAATGGCAATGGCAGCCTGATCAGCCAGAACACGCAATGTTTCCAGGTCCGCTTCGTTGAACGAACCGCCGTTCCGGCGATTGATGACCTCCAGCACCCCGATCGTTTTTCCCCGTACCGTCAGCGGCACGGCGATCAGCGACCGGGTCTCCCATCCAACTGCCCGATCCACTTGCGCGTAAAACCGGGGATCCTGGCGCACGTCCGCGACAATCACCGACTCGTTGCGTTGAAAAACCCACCCGGCCAGACTTTCCATCGGTACCGCCATCTGGTAAATGGAATGCCCATCCGGATGGGTGGTCGCTTCAAAGCGCAGTTCCCCCGTACGGCGGTCCACCAGCAGGATGGAACCGGTCTCCGCATCGGTCAGATCGCAGGCGGCCTGGACGATCTCCGCCAGCAGTGGACGCAGGCTCAACGTGGAGTTCAACAGACGACTGATTTCAATGATGCGTTGCAGGCGAGCGATGCGTTCTTCCGTAGACGGAACAGGTTCGCTCATCCTCCCCCTCGCAGGACGTGGTTATCCGATGCTCTCGCTCAGGCACAGTTCGGCCAGACGGGGCAATGTCTCCACGACGTCGGCGTGAAACACCGCCGCGGCGAAGGCATCGGCGTAGGTCGGCTGCTGGTTGAAAATCAGCAGGTCCCCCCCTCGGGAGTGGGTGATGGCCGGGAGTTTGGCCGCGGGCATCACCATCAGCGATGACCCGACCACCAGCATCAGGTCGGCCTGACGGGCATGCTCCATCGCCGCGATGAATACCTCGGTGGGAAGTTGCTCCCCGAAGAGAATGGCGTCCGGTTTGACCAGCCCCCCGCAGAAAGGACAACGGGGCACCTCTCCTCGCTCCACCACCTCCGCCAGGCTCTCCGCGGAACTTTGCCGGAAGCAACTCAGGCAGGTCGCCGTGCGCAGATGACCGTGGAGTTCCAGGACGTTGCGGGACCCGGCCCGCTGGTGCAGCCCGTCTATGTTCTGCGTGATCACGGCCTGAATGCGACCGGCCGCCTCCAGCCGCGCCAGGGCGATGTGGGCCGGATTGGGCTGGGCGTGGCGCAACAGGGTCACCAGCGGACGCACCCACTGATAAAAGCGCTCCGGGCGTTGTCGGAGCGCGTGGAGGGATGCCACCTCCATCGGGTCGTCCTTCTCCCAAAGGCCGGAGCCGGGCGAACGGAAGTCCGGAATGCCCGATGGAGTGCTGATCCCGGCGCCCGTCAGTACCACGGCGTGGCGCGCCTTTTTCAGCAACGAGGCGGCAAAAGCCAGGTCTGCCATACCCTCATTCCTCGGTTAGAATATCAGAATCGGCGTCCCGACGCGCTTATCCCCCTGCACGAAATCATCCTCCGCTCCGGCGATGGGATACACCCAGCGGTAAATCCAGCGCGCTGCGTCTATGGAGACGTTCACACAGCCGTGGCTGCGCGGGACTCCGTAGTCGTTGTGCCAGTACGTGCCGTGAATGGCCGCCCCGCTCCGGTCAAAGAAAGTGTTCCAGGGGACCCCGGGCAGGTCAAACAGGTCCGCCGGGACCGGGTCCCCCGGCTTCTGGGGACGGTTGCTCATATGGCGGGAGACCTGTTTGAGGATGACGGCGTGCTCTCCCTTCGGGGTGGAGAGGTCCTCCACCGTGCCGTCTGCCAGCACCCGCCGACCGAGCCCCGACGCGCAACGGGTGACGAAGACCACCCGGTTCCCCGCGTAGCAGGTCACCTGCTGCTGGGAAAGGTCAATCTCTATCCGTTTGGCTCCCACAAAGGGATGAATGGGCGAGAGTTCCCGCCGGGTGAGACGCCGGACGTCGGTCGCCAGCACCCACTGGTAGCCCGTCGGCGGCAGTTCGTCGTAGATTTTATACCATGCCGTTCCCTGGTCGTCAAAAGCGATGTCCACCACGTGGTACGTGGTCCGGTTGTAGAACCGGTAGACAATTTTCGCTTCGGGATGCGGCTCTTCCCGCGCCTCGGTGTAGGGGACGCAGATCTCGCCCCAGAATCCCCAGTCGCCGAAATTGGTAATCGGAACCTGGGGGGGCCAGACCCACATCGGCTGCACCCAGGCGGAGAAGACGTAGCCGTCCGGCGTTTCATACCAGAGGTCGTTGTAGGCGTTCAGGCCGGGGGCGCGCACCTCCCGCACGATGGGGAAGACCTCGTCCCGCTTCCACGTGCCCAGCCGACGAGCATCCCGCTTCGGCGCATCGTAGAGGGTGGTGGGGTGGATGGCCCGCCCCATCCACACCGGCCCTTCATCCAGCCGATGCCAGAAGCGGCGGTATGCGGGCCAGACCGCCGCCCATCCCAGCGATTTGATGGAAAGACGGAGAAAATCCCTTCGGGTGATCATTTGAGAAAATCCAGTATCCAGCGCGCCAGATTGACCAGAATCAGGAACGCGCCCTCCGCGCGGGAAATGACCCAGCCGGTCCGCATCAGGAAGACGACGACGATGATAACCATTCCGACCAGTACCCACAAACTGCCGTACACTTCCGGGGTGACCGTCATCGGGCGGAGAAAGCCAGCGACCCCCAGAACTCCCAGCAAGTTAAAGATGTCGCTGCCGATGAGGTTGCCGGCCGATATGCCGTGGCGCCCCCGAATGACGGCGACCAGCGAGGTGGCGAACTCCGGCGCCGAGGTGCCCGCGGCGACAATCGTCACCCCGATGACCCATTCGGAGACGCCGACCGCCCGCGCGATGGCTACGGCCGACTCCACCAGATAATGACCGCTGAGGATCACCAGGGCCACTCCGGCGATGAAACGGGGGATTTCGTACCAGTGAAACTCCCCCGGCGGGACGTCCTCTACCGGCTCGCGGGAGCGGATGAGCAACGCCAGGTAGGCAACCAGCAACAGCACCAACATCAGCCCTTCCCAGCGGGAAAGGAACAGGTCCCGGAAAAAGAAGACCAGCAGCAGGGTGGTGCCGATGAGCACGCCGCCATCCCGCACCACCATGTGGTGGCTGGTGGCGATGGCCCGCACCACGGCGACGCCGCCCAGGATGAAGCCCAGGTTGAAGATGTTGGAGCCGATGACGTTGCCGACGGAGATATCCGCCTCGCCCATCAGCGCGGCGCCCACCGTCACCGCGAACTCCGGCGCGGAGGTGCCGAAGGCCACCACCGTCAGCCCGATGACCAGTTCGGAGAAGCCCAGTTTGCGGGCGATGCGCGCCGCCGATTCCACTATCCATACCGCACCCCCCCACAGGCCGAAAACGCAGAAAAGAATGACCAGTCCGTGCAGGGCGATATGCATTGGGCCGACCTCCCGCTATTCGTACACCTTTTCTTCGGCCCGCTCCGCTTCGGGAGCGTCCGCCTCCACATCCCGCACCTCCGGGCGCGGCGCCAGCACTTCCCGGTAGTACTCGTGCTGGATGATGAGGTCCATTATCTCGTTGGTCCCGGTCCAGATCATAATCAGCCGGGCGTCCCGAAGCAGCCGCTCTATGGGGTAGACACTGGTATAGCCGATCCCGCCGACGATCTGCATGGCGTGGTTGATGACCTGCCAGGCGGCGTCGGTGGCGAACTTTTTGGCCTCGGAGACGAGGCGCCGGGTGCGGGAGGGGTCGTCTCCGGCGTCTATGCAGCGGGCGGCGCTGTAGACCAGGCCGCGGGCGGCGTCCAGCAGGGTGATGGAATCGGCCACTTTGAAACTGACCGCCTCAAAACGGCGGATTTTCTCTCCGAAGGCCCTGCGCCGGTCGGAGTAGCGGGCGGCAACCTCCAGGGCGGCCCGCCCCATACCGATGGCCCCGGCGGCGCTGGTCATCCGTTCGGGAATCATCATCCGGTAGAAGATATCCGCCGCGCCGTTCTCCTGCCCGATGAGGTTCTCCGCCGGGACGCGCGCGTCCCGGAAGACTACCCGTCCGGTGCCGCCGCCGCGCGTGCCCATCAGGCCGTAGAGATAGGCCACGTCCACCCCCGGCCCCCGCTCCACGATGAAGGCGCTGATGCCCTGGTGAGGCGGGGCGTTGGGGTCGGTGCGGGCGTAGACCAGGAAGAAGTCCGCTTCGGCCGCGCCGACGATGAACCGCTTCTGTCCCCGCAGGATGTAGAAATCGCCGTCGCGGCGGGCCTCGGTGGTGGTGCCGAAGAAGTCGGAGCCGCCGCGGGGTTCGGTGAGCGCCTCGGCGGCGATTTTCTCGCCGGAGATGAGGGGGCGCAGCCAGCGCTCTTTCTGTTCCGGCGTCCCGAAGGCGTTCAGCGCCTCTCCGACGATGCTGGGCATCACGTAGGCGCAGGCCAGCGCCGTCCCCAGCACACCGACTTCCTCAATGGCGATGATTTCGTCCTCCCAGCGCAGGCCCCGCCCGCCGTATTCGGGTGGGAAGCGCAGCCCCAGGAGGTTGCGCCGTCCGGCTTCGCGGACGAACTCCCGCGGGTAGCGGACGCGGTCGGCGTCCATATCCAGGATCAACTGGCGCGGGACGCTGCAGACGAATTCCCGTACTTCGTCCCGCAGGGCCCGTTGGGCAGGGGTGAGCATGGCGTCTTGCATAGGGCCTCCGTGAAAAGTAAAAAATGTAAAGCGTAAAGCGTAAAACGTAAAGCGTAAATGCTATTTGGACGGTTTTCGTTTGTGCCAGCCGTAGCGTCGGAGCAGTGCTGCTGCCAGGGTGATCGCCCCCAGGCCCAGCCCGCCCCATATCCAGCCGGAGATTCCCCCGGTGGCGGGCAAGCGCCCTCCCGCAGGCCGGACCGCGCGCGCGGTCGGTGTCGGAGCGACCGCTACCCCGGGGGGTGACGGGGTCACCACCGGCGCGGGAGTACCCGTCGGCGCGGGAGGCGGGGGCGGGGGTGGCGGCGGTGGCGGGGGCGGGGGTGGTGGCGGTTCCGTCGGCTCAGAGGGTGGAGTGGTCGGCGGGATGGGGGTATTTGTGGGCGGCACCGGCGTATTCGTGGGAGGTACCGGTGTGGATGTGGGCGGTTCGGTTGGTAGTGGCGGCTCTGTGGGCTGGAGCGGGGGGGAATAAACTCTCTGCGCCCCCATTCCACCGAACCCAAAAGCAACCACC
>CAKZOY010000129.1 GCA_937138275.1 uncultured Chloroflexota bacterium | reverse complement strand
ACTGCGCCCGCGGGGAGGGGGATTTTTGTATAGGTTTTGGCGCTGGCGGCCGAAGGCCGCCAGCGCCAAAACCCTTCCGCATTTTGCCTGCTTGCAAACTTGCCCCCTTGCTCCCTCGCTTGCGGGGGAGAAGGGAGCCGGGGGGATGAGAGGGTTAAAACTTCTCCCCAAAGAGCAGGACAGGTCTCCAGCACCTTATCCCTCGCCACTTTTTCAGCACCCTCCAGGGGGATGAGGGGACGCTAAAGGCCGGAGCCCGCCTGCAAGAGATCTGAACATAAGCCTCACGTTTTACGTTTCACGTTTTACGTTTTATATCCCCAACTCCGCCCGCGTGCGGATATACCGCAGGACATGCTCCCGCGAGAGCATCCCCACCAGACGCCCGGCGGAGACCACCGGCACCTGGCTGACGTTGGCGTCGTCCATAATCTGCAGGGCGCGGAGCAGGGGCGTCGTCGTCTCCACCCGGATCAGGCGCTCCCAGGGAACCATCACGTCCCCCACGGCGACGGCGACCCAGTTATCCCGCGGGATTTTTGCCACGTCGGAGAGGCTCAGGAGACCGCGCAGCCGGTCCTGGTCGGCGATAAAGAAACACCGCCGTCCTCCCGTCAGCACGTAATCCTCCACCAGCCGCTGCAAGGAGATGTTGTCCGGCACCAGAGCGCACTCCTGAGTCATCGCCTGGGCGACGGTCACATCCCGCAGCAATTCCTGGATATTCGTCTGGGCGTACGCGGTGGCCGCGGCATTCTGCAGGAACCACCCGATGAAGACCAGCCAAAGGCCGTTGAACAGATTGCCGGTCAGCATCGTCAGTGCCCCAAACCCGATGAAGCCGAAGGCGACCAGTTGGCCGGAGAACGAAGCGACCTGGGTGGCGCGGTAGAAATTCCCGGTCAGTTTCCAGACGATCGCCCGGAGCACCCGTCCCCCGTCCAGAGGGAAGCCGGGAATCATATTGAAGACGGCCAGGATCAGGTTGATGCGGGCCAGCCATATACTGGGGGCAGCCAGATACGGGACAGCCTGGTCCAGAAGCCACAGGCCGGCAAAGACGCCAGACAGGGCCAGACTGGTCAGTGGCCCGGCGATGGCGATGCGGAACTCCGCGCCCGGCGTCGGTGGCTCCCGCCCGATCTGGGCAACGCCGCCGAAGATGAAGAGGGTGATCCCCCGCACGGGGACCTGATTACGCAACGCCACCACGGAGTGCCCCATCTCGTGGGCCAGCACCGACGCAAAGAACAGGATGCTGGTGACCCCACCCAGCACCCAATAGGCCACCCGCGGCAGGTTGGGATACTCCGGCGGGAAGTACCCCGCGGCCAGCGACCAGGTGACCAGTCCGAAAATCAAAAACCAGCTGGAATGCAACCCGATCGGAATGCCGAAAATTCGCCCTAAACGCACACTCGCTTGCATGATATACCTCCATATTTTCACCGCAGAGACACAGAGAGCGCAGAGGAACGCAGAGATTCCCCCTTGCCAATTATCGCCTGCGTGTGTTAGATTGGCAACAGAACAATGTTAAAACTCCGTTAGAACGGCAAACAGACTTCACTTTCCCCCGTACAACAAAAAGGGGTTGGGCGAATCCCCGGCATTCGCCCAACCCCTCCGACGATTGCCCGCGCCAGTCCCGTCCGCTATGCGACCAATCCCTTGTCCCGTAACACCGGCCGGGGATCCACCATATTCTTGTCCAGTTCCGCCTTCTTCTCCTCCATCCCGAAGGCCAGGACCATCAACTGGGTAATGTACAGGACGGGCAACTGGAAGCCCAGTTTCATCTGCACCTGCCGCGCCTCCACGTTCACCTGGCAGAGAGGGCAGGCAGTGACCATCAACTCTGCGCCACAATCATGGGCGTTTTGCAAGACCTTCGTCGAAAGTTCCAGCGCGATGTCGGTCTGGGTGATACCCAGACTACCGCCGCAGCAATCGGTCTTGTAGGACCAGTCCACCGGCTCCCCGCCCAGCGCCCGGATGATGTCGTCCATACAGGTGGGATTCTCCGGGTCTTCCACCCCCGTGTATTTGGGCGGGCGGGTCGTCGCGCAGCCGTAGTACGAGGCGACGCGCAGGCCCTGCAAGGGCTTTTTGACCCGTGCCCGAATCGCCTCCAGGCCCGCCCGTTCCAGAAGCGCCTCCACCGCGTGGAGCGTCTCCACCGTCCCATGATAGCGGTAGCCCACCCGTTCCGCCACCTGGTCGGCCAATTCCGGCCGATGGCCCATCTCGTAGGCGGCGGCGCGGAAGCGCTGATAACAGCCCAGACACGGCGCCACCACCTGCTTCAGCCCCATCTGCTCCACCAGCGAGAGGTTGACCCCACCGTAGTATCCAGCCAGCACCGGGTCGGTAGTATGGGCCGGGGTGGAGCCACAGCAGACCCATCCCGGCGGCTCTATCAGTCTAATCCCCAGCGCCTCGCAGACGGCACGGAAGGTATGATCGTACTCGGTGGCGGTGGACTCCAGGGAGCAGCCGGGGTAGTAGGCAATGACGTTTCCCTTCGCCTCCACCCGTTTCACCTTGCGGGGCGGCCGGACGAACTCCGGCAGGAGGCGAATCTTGCGCTTGAGAATCATCGGCACGCCCAGGTCCATATCTTTCATCAACTGCCCTGTCAGGACGTTCATCATCCCCATCAGGCCGGCCTCGTAGAGACGGCCCGCCACACCGATCGTTTTGAGAAAGACCTGGGTGAAGAGCTCCACCTCCCGCACCGGCGGCTTGATCCCCCGTCTGCGGGCCTCAATGCGCAGGACATCCATCACCCCGGCGACGTCTATCCCCTGCGGGCAGCGGGTGGAGCAGGTGACACATGCCGCGCAAACCCAGGGGGTTTTCGCCTCCAGCACCCGCTCGTCGTTGAACTGAATGGCCCGCATCACCTGATTGGGCAGCAGGTCCATATGCTCCGCTACAGGGCAGCCGCTGGAGCAGCGGACGCACTGGTAGCAGAGGTACGGGTTGGAGCCGGTATGCTCCTCCACGATTTCAGCCAGGGTTTGCGTTTGGACTCGCGTTCTGACAGCCATAAGCACTCCTTCAATAGGTAGCCACGGATTACACGGATTTTGTTTTCCGTGAAAACCCGTGGAATCCGAAGCAAAAACCGATCCCTACACCTGCGGTCTGGGGAGCAGCCCGGCGCCTTCCACGATGGGCCGCACGGCCTCCTCCCACTCAATCGCCATAATGTGCACGCCAGCCACGCCGGGGATTTCGCGCAGTTCCTGAATCTGCTCTATGGCGATGCGGATGCCCTCCTGCTCCCAGGCTTCCTTGCGGGCCTTCTTATCCTCTTTGGGAATCCCGGCGACCGCTGCCTCCATCCGCTCTACGTACTCATCCCGCACTCGCATCCCCGGCACCTTGTCCCGCATATACCGGGCGGCCCCGGCGGACTTCAGCGGGCCGATCCCCGCCAGGATGAAGACCTTCTCGTGCAGGCCCATATCCACCACCCGCTTCATAAATTCCCGGAAGCGCGGGACATCCAGAATGATCTGGGTCTGGATGAAGTCCACCCCGGCGGCGATTTTCTTCATCAGGCGGTACGGACGGAAGTCAAAGGGGTCGCCGAAGGGGTTCTCCGCCGCGCCGATGAAGAAGGCCGGACGGACCCCCTTAATCTCATCCCCACACTGGAAGCGCCCCTCATCCCGCATATCCCGCACCATCCGGATGAACTGGATGGAGTCCAGATCGTGGACGTTCTTGGCCGTGGGATGGTTGCCGAAACTCTGATGGTCGCCGGTCAGACAGAGAAGGTTACGCGCGCCCAGCGCGTAGGCGCCCAGCAGGTCCGACTGCATCGCCAGCCGGTTGCGATCGCGGCAGGTCATCTGCACGATGGGCTCCACCCCCTCCTGCATCGCCAGCACCGCCGAGGCGATACTGGACATCCGGACGATAGCGGTCTGGTTATCGGTGATGTTGGTGGCGTCCACCACCCCCTTCAGCAACCGGGCCTTGCGGCGAATCACCTCCGGATCGGCGTTCTGGGGCGGGCCGATCTCCGCCGTCACCGCGAAATACCCCGCGCGCAGAATCTTCTCCAGATTGCTGCCGGATTTGTAACCGTTCTCGCTCATGTTCACCTCCTTACTCCCTCCTTACTCCTTACTCCCTACTCCTTATTCCCTACTCCCTTACTCCCCCTCCCCCAACCGCAGGTCCTCTCGCACAATCTTGCGGGGACCGCCGTCGCGGCTGCGGGCCCAGTTCTTGGGCGGCTGGACTTCCAGCAACCGTTCCTCCTGGTTGAACTGGATCGCCCGCTCCCAGATCAATTGCCAGGCGCAGGGAATGTCCTTATTCACTTCGCAGACGCCGTTCTGGGAGCCGCCGCAGGGACCGTTGAGCAGTTGCTTGGAGCAGCGGGCGATGGGGCAGATGCCGAAGGTGATGCCCAGGATGCAGTCGCCGCAGGCCTGGCAGCGCTCCTCCCAGACCCCATGCTCCTCCGGCAGGCCCAGGAAGGTGGTGTTCAGCCCGGGGAGCGTGATGGTCTCAGGGAAGCGCTCGTTCATCGCCTGGACGCCGATACCGCAGGCCAAACTGAGCACCACGTCGTAGTCCCTCAGCCGGTCGGCCAGCGGGTCTATGTACTCCCACTCGCACTGACGCTGGACGGTGATCTCGTCCACCTCCATCGGATGGCCTTCCAGTTTGCTCCTCATCCGCAGGGCCGAAGCGAGAATGGCGGCTTCCTTCTCCCCACCGGCGAAGCAGACGGTCACGCAGGTGCCGCAACCGGCGACCAGCACCCTGCGGGCATTCCCCAGCAGGCTCATAATTTCATCAAGGGGTTTCTGCTCACCGATAATCATCGCATCCTCCGTTCTGAGAATTCCGTAAAGGATTCGGTCCCAGTTCGCGGATTTTCTCCGTCATCTCGCGAACGACCTCGGCGAAGGGGACCGCCATCGCCGAGGAAAGATTCACCATGCGCACGCGCTCACCTCCCAGACCGATCTGGTCCAGAAGACGGGCGGCGTATTCTACTCTTCGTTTGGCATTGACATTACCTTCCAGGTAATGACACTCGCCTTCCAGTCAACCGGCCACCATCACGCCGTCGGCGCCGTGTTCAAAGGCGCGGAGGATTTCGCCCACCTCCACCCGGCCGGAGCAGGGAATCTCCACAATGCGGATGGCCGGAGGATACTTCAGGCGCATCACACCAGCCAGGTCGGCCGCCGCATAGGCGCAGTAGTGGCAGCAGAAGGCCAGAATTTTGGGTTCAAACTCTTCAGCCATACTCCCCTCCTGCAGAATTACAGGCCCAAAAGGCTAAGCAGCGTTGCTGCGAAGAAACCCATCAGAGAGACCATGTTGGGTTGAAAATCGCACCGAAATATCTTTCCCATCAACCTTTCATCTCCCAGAACCCGCTCCAGGAAGCGTTGGGTCAGATACTGGGTCCAGCGTTTCATCGCCTGATCCCGGTTCGTGTGGTTATAGTAACGGTCGGAGAAGTAACCGTACCGCTGACGCTCCTCCCACGTCGCCAGACGACCTTCCCGCAAATACAGGTCCAGCAGTTCTGTATCCGTAAACTCCCCAAACGAAACATCTGGATATAGGGCAGAGAGCATGGACTCTACCAGTGCTCTCGGGCGGCGGATATAGAACTCCGCAATACTTTGGGCCGTTCGCAGACAATATTGTACATAGTGACGATAATGTGCGATACCGTCCACCAGAAATCGGTACCCTTCACCCCAGTGAGTGAAACAGTCCTGAACCTGATGAAGTGTCGCGCCAAAGATGTATGGGTCTCCCACCCGGATGGCCCGCTCTACGAAGCGGCGCGCCGTCTTCCAGTCGGCAAAATGCAGAAACGGATAAAACGCGAAGTTAAAGAGCGAATAGGCATCGGCAAACCTGTTGCCCGAAGCGATCAATTTGGCCACATACGCGCCTGCGCTTCCCAGGCGGTTGCCGATGACCTCCGATACCCAGGACTTGGTAAGATAGTAATGGACGTCCTGTTGGGCCATAACTTCGTTGCGACCTCGTTGATAGGCATTGTTGTTTCGTCGACGAAAACGATCCGCTCAGCCAGATACTCCGTAATATCACCCAACAGGCCATTCACCTTGTTGATTCTCATAAAGTCGTACCCATCCCTTGCCCTGACGGGATTCCGAACGTTCGTTCCGAGTCTTCTTTGTTGCCAGGGATTCCCTTATCCCCCTCACCCCCCTTGCCCCCCTCTCCCCCTTGCCCTGCGGGCGGGGGAGCAAGAGGGCAAGTGAGCAAGTGGGCAAGAGTGGAAGGGGTTTTCGGGCGGCGGCCTCGCCGCCCGAAAACCCTCATCTCCCCGCCATCGCCATCTCCCGCAATGCCGCGATCTTCGCCTCCATCTGCGCGTCCCGGTAGTGGAGCAACTGGATCGCTTTCGCCGGGCACTCGCCGACGCAAACCCCACAGCCGTGGCACAGGGCCAGCTCAATGTAGGCTGCCCCCACAATCCCACCCACGCCGATCAGGTCGGCGCGGATTTTCGGCACCCGATACGGACAAATCCGCACGCAGGTCAGGCACCCCACACACTTTTCGGCCTCCACCCAGGCGACGACGCCCCCCACTTCCAGATAGTCCCGGCTCAACACCGTCGCCGCGCGGGCCGCCGCCGCCTGCGCCTGGGCGATCGCCTCCCCCAGGAACTTCGGATAGTGGGCCATCCCGGCCAGGAAGAAGCCGTCGGTGGCGAAATCCACCGGGCGCAGTTTGACGTGTGCCTCCAAGAAGAAACCGTCCAGGTCCACCGGGACCTTCAGCCGTGCTGCCAGGTCCCGCGACCCCGGCGACGGCACCACCGGCATGCTCAGCACCAGCAGGTCCGGCCGCAGGACCAGGTCCTCCCCCAGCATCGGTTCCCGAACCCGAACCTGCAATCCGGAATCCGTGACCTGAACCTCCGGCTTGCGGTCAAAATCGTAGCGGACGAAGAGCACCCCGGCCCGGCGGGCCTCCTGGTAAATACGCTCCTTGAACCCGAAGGTGCGGATGTCCCGATAGATGACGGTCACCCGGGCCTGAGGCTTATACCGTTTCAGCATCAGGGCGTTCTTCAGGGCCGTGGTGCAGCAAATCCGCGAGCAGTACCGCTCCGCCGGCCCGACGCACTGAATCATCACCACCGAATCGGGCAGGTTCTTCCCCTCCCCCAGCCGTTCCTCAAACTCCTGCTGGGTGATGATGCGCGGGTCGGTTCCGTAACCGTACTCCGGACCCCGGTACTCCACTCCGCCGAGGGCGAGGACCGTCGCCCCATGCCGGATTTCTTTCTCCCCATCCGGCCCGCGCAGGCGGGTGACGTACTGCCCAACGAACCCGCTGGTCTCCAGAACCTCGGTGTTCAGGTGGACGATGATGAGCGGCTCGGCCTGTATCCGTCCGATCAGGGCGCGAGCATACGCCTGCGGGTCCAGCCACATCCGCTCCCCTTCGCCGGTGGCCTCCTGAAGGGAATGGCGCAGATGGAGCAGGTTGCCGCCCAGGCGGTCCTCCCGCTCCACCAGATGGACCGGGAAGCCCTGCCGGGCCAGCGTCAGAGCGGCGTTCATCCCCGCCGCGCCGCCGCCGATCACCAGCGCCGCTTTCTCCACCGGCACGCGCGTCCGGTAGAGCGGCTCCAGTCGGGCCGCCCGCGCCACCGCCATCCGCATCAGTTCCTTTGCCTTCTCCGTCGCTCCCTCCCAGTCGTCCTGATGGACCCAGGAGCACTGATTGCGGATGTTCGCCATCTCAAAGAGGTACGGGTTCAGTCCGGCATGCCGGATGGCGTCCTGGAACAGCGGCTCATGGGTGAGCGGCGTACAGGCCGCCACCACCACCCGGTTCAGGTTCAGTTCCTGCACCCGTTCAATAATGCGCCGGATAGAGTCCTGGGAACAGGTGTAGAGATTGTACTCGGCGTGGGCGACGCCGGGAAGGGTGGCCGCGTACTCCGCCACCGCCGGGACGTCCAGATACCCGGCGATGTTGGAGCCGCACTTGCAGACGAAGACGCCGATGCGGGGCTCTTCGCTGCACACATCCCGCTCCGGCGGGTAAACGGCTGCCGCCGTCCGGCTCCAGCGGGCCGGGGCCAACAGCGCCCCCGCCAGCCCCGCTGCGGCGCTCGCCTCCACCACCGATTCGGGGATGTCCTTGGGCTCGCGGAAGGGCCCGATGGCAAAGACCCCCGGTTTGCTGGTCTGGAGCGGGGCGAAGGGAACGGTCCGGCAGAAGCCGTACTCGTCCACCGCCACCCCGACCCGTCGGGCCATATCCCGCACCGACGCCGGCACCTCCATCCCCACCGAGAGGACGACCATATCAAACTCTTCCTCCCGCATCTCCATCCGGCCGTTCCCCTCATCCACATACCGGATGACCAGGTTGCGGGTCTTCGGGTCCTCCTTCACCGCCGAGACCCGGCAGGGGACGAAACGGATGCCGTACCGGTCCCGCGCGCGGTAATAGAAATCCAGATACCCCTTACTGAAAGCCCGCATATCCATCAGGAAGACGGTCACCCGGGTATCCGGCTCATGCTCTATGGCCATGATGGCCTCTTTAATGGCGTAGACGCAGCAGACCGAGGAGCAGTAATCGTGTTTCTGGTCGCGCGAGCCGACGCACTGGATGAAGGCAATGCGCTTCGGCGACTGGCCGTCGGATGGGCGCCGGACGTGGCCGAAGGTGGGGCCGGAGGCGTTCAGCAGCCGCTCAAATTGCAGCGAGGTGACCACGTTGGGGTAACGACCCCAGCCGTACTCCCCCGCCTTTTCCGCGTCAAAGGTCTCAAACCCCGGGGCCAGCAGGATCGCGCCGACCTCCAGTTCCAGCCACTGCTCCACCATATCGTGGTTGACGGCGTTCGCCTGGCAGACATAGACGCAACTCAAGCACTCCGAACAGATTCCACAGGCCAGGCAGCGGGCTGCCTCGGACTGGGCCTCTTCGTCGGTGTATCCGGCGATGACCTCCTCAAACGTGGAGAGGCGCTGTTCCACCGGCAGGGCGCTCATCGGCACCCGGGGCCGGATGCTCACCTCCCCGCGGGCAATTCGTTCGTCAATTTCGGCCCGGGAGAGTTCCACCACCGGCAGTTTGGGGCGAGGCGGGGGTTCCGGGTCTTCCCCCTGCAGGTAGCGGTGGATGGCCTGAGCGGCCCGGTGACCGGCGGCGACGGCCTCAATCACAAAGGCCGTCCCGGTCGCCACGTCGCCCGCAGCGAAGACCCCCGGACGGCTGGTCGCCAGCGTGTTGGGATTCACGGCGACCCGCCCATCGTCCGTCACGCCGACCCCGGCGCTTTCGGGGATGAAGCCCAGACCGGCCCGCTGGCCGACGGAGAAAATCACCGTGTCGCAGGAGACAAAGTGCTCCGAACCGGGGACGACCACCGGGCGCCGCCGCCCTGTCTCGTCGGGAAGTCCCGGTTCCGTGCGGACGCACTTCATCCCGACCACCTGTCGCTTTCCATCGCCGACGATCTCCACCGGGGTGACCTGCCAGTGGAAAACGATTCCCTCTTCCTCCGCCCGCTCCATTTCTTCGGGGTCGGCGGTCGCCTCCTCGCGGGTGCGGCGGTAGTAGACATAGACTTCGGCTCCCAGACGGCGGGCCGTCCGGGCTACATCCATCGCCACGTCGCCCGCGCCGATGACCGCCACCTGCTTGCCGATGGGCGGCGGATTCCCCAGCCGAACGTCCCGCAGGAAGACGGTGTTAATCAGAACCCCATCCAGGTCGGCGCCGGGGATGGGCAACCGAAGACCCTCGTGCGCGCCGACGGCGATCAGTACAGCGTCAAAGCCCTCGGCGAAGACGTCGTCCAGATTGTGGACAGGGGTATTCAGGCGCAGTTCCACGCCCAGGTCCACAATGTCCTGCACCTCGCGGTCCACGATCCAGGAAGGCAGGCGGTACTCGGGCACGCCGACGCGCAGCATCCCACCGGCGACGGGGAGCGCCTCAAAGACGGTCACGCCGTAGCCCATCTTGCACAGGTCCTGGGCGGCGGTCAGGCCGCAGGGGCCGCCACCGACAACGGCGACCTGTTGCGGGTATCGGCGCGGAACCGGTTCCGGGGGCACGCGCGGCTGGGCATACACCTTGTCGGTGACGAAGCGCTTGAGGGCCCGGATGTTGACCGGTTCATCCAGTTTGCTCCGGTTGCAGGCGTCCTCGCAACGATGGTTGCAGATGCGGCCGCAGATGCCGGGGAAGGGGTTGTCTTCCTTGATCACCCGCAGGGCGTCCTCGTAGCGCCCCTCCCGGATGAGCGCGATGTAGCCCTGGGCGCGCTGGCCCGTCGGGCAGGCGTTCCGGCATGGGGCGATGCCCTGCTTTTCTATGGCGTAGGCGTTGGGGACGGCCTGGGGGTAGAGTTTGTACGCCGCCTGCTGGTGGCCCAGCCCGGCATTGAACCGATCGGGGATGATGACCGGGCAGACGCGGTTGCACTCCCCGCAGCCAGTACATTTATCCAGGTCAATGTAGCGGGGCTTCCGGCGCAGGCGAACGGTGAAGCGCCCAGCGTCTCCTTCCACGCCGACCACTTCGGTATCCACCAGCAACTCTATGTTGCGATGGCGGCCGGCCTCCACCAGTTTGGGGCTGAGGATGCACATCGCGCAGTCGTTGGTGGGGAAGGTCTTGTCCAGTTGCGCCATATGCCCGCCAATGGCCGACTTCTGCTCCACCAGGTAGACTTTGAAGCCGGCCTCGGCCAGGTCCAGCGCGGCCTGAACCCCCGCGATGCCTCCACCGACAACCATCGCGGCACCGACAACCTTCGCTTGATCTGTGGGACTCCCGGCCATAAGTACCTCCCCGGCAATAACGGACAATTGACAATTAACAATTAACAATTAACAATTA
>CAKZOY010000128.1 GCA_937138275.1 uncultured Chloroflexota bacterium | reverse complement strand
GGGGGCTGAAAACCGCCCATTTTGCGCCGCCAAGGCGATAGTCCGTTGGCTTTTGCCCTGCCAGCGGCCTTTTCAAAGGGTACAGCTGCCAATTTTTGTTTTTTAACTTAAAATTTGCCATTGTCAATTCACAAAAGGGCAACCTATTGCCCCATACAATTACCCGACCAAAAGCAAAATGTCCGAAAAATACCGCCATCGGCTGCTGGAAGTCTGCGCTCTGTTCCTGAAACTGGGAGCGATCAGTTTCGGGGGACCGGCGGCCCATATCGCCCTGATGGAGCAGGAAACGGTCAGCCGTCGGGGATGGCTGAGCCGGGAGCATTTCTTAGACCTGCTGGCGGCGACCAATCTGGTTCCCGGCCCCAACGCCGTAGAGATGGCCAGCCACATCGGATTCGTCCGGGCCGGCTGGCCCGGGCTGGTGGTCGGGGGAGCGTCTTTCATCCTCCCCGCCGTTCTCATCACCTTAGTGCTCAGTTGGGTCTACGTCCGCTTCGGCGCGCTCCCCCAGGCCGCCGCGCTCTTCTACGGCATCAATCCGGCAGTGATCGCGATTATCCTGACCGCCACGTACCGCCTGGGGCGGGCCGCACTGCGGGACTGGCGGGCCGTCGGGCTGGCGGTGGCCTCTCTGGCAGCCGCTCTGCTGGGCGCCAATGAGGTCATCGTGCTGCTGACGGCCGGGGTGGCGGGCATCCTTCTCTACGCGCCGCGGCACAAAACCGGCCCTCTGCTGGTGGCTCTCCCCGGCCTCCTACTCGGCCAGTTGACCCTTCCCCTTTTCTGGGCCGACGGTCGGTTGGTCCAGTTGGGCCTCTTTTTCCTTAAAGTAGGCTCGCTGATCTTCGGCAGCGGGATGGTGCTCTTCGCCTTCATCCGGCACGACGTGGTGGATCGCTACGGCTGGCTCACCCCGCAGCAGTTGATAGACGCCATCGCCGTGGGCCAGATGACGCCGGGGCCGGTGCTCTCCTCCGCCACCTTCATCGGCTACCTGGTGTCCGGTTTACCCGGCGCTCTCATCGCGACAGTGGGGGTCTTCCTACCCTCTTTCCTCATCGTGGCACTGGTAGGGCCCTGGGTCCCGCGACTGCGCCGTTCGGCGGTCGCCCAGGCCTTCCTGCGCGGGGTGAACGCGGCGGCAGTGGCGCTGATCCTCTCCGTGGCGATCGCCCTCTTTCGGGCCGCGATTGTGGACATCTGGACGGGGCTGATCCTGTTGGCCGGGCTGGTCGCCCTGCTCCGCTTCCGCGCCGACACGGTGTGGTTAGTCCTGGGCGGGGCGGTCTGCGGGCTGATTCATTACCTGGTACGAGGGGGTTGAGAGAGGGCAAACAGGAGAGTTCCGAGCAACGCGATCCCCAGGCCCGCCACCTGCAGCGCGGATAGGGGGCCGACCACCGGGGTCGCATCTCCCCGCAGGAACCCCAGGGCGAACTCACCGATGCCGTAGAGGAGAAGCCAGCGCGCGCCCGCGCCCCGGCGACGGGCCGCCCACAGGGTCGCCGCGAGCATCAACGCCCCCCACCCCACTCCCAGAACCTGCACGGCGATGCGCGGGGCGCGCAGGCCGTAGAGGTCCGGCAGTTCTGCGCTGAGACTCCAGAGGATGCCCTGATCCGGCCAGGTCTCTCGCCCGCAGGCGCACCCGGCCCGCAGGCATCCCAGGTACGCCGCGATCAGTACGACCGCCGCGCCCGGCGCCAGCGCGTCCCACAGGGGGCGGGGGTCGCGTCGGCGAAGCCACGCCAGCACCCCTACACCGACCATTCCGCCGAAGACAACACCCGGCGCTGAAAGACCTCCCCGCCAGAACGCCAACACCCGCTCCGGATTCTCCTGGAAATAGGGCAGGTGTGCCCCCACGTAGACGGCGCGCCCCAGCAGCAGACCTCCAATGGCCGCCGCCAGCGCGCCGTCCAGCACCAACAGCGGCGCCAGCCCCCCGCGCCGCCCGACCCATACGGAAAGCGCCGCGCCCAGCAGCAACCCCACAACCAGCGCGGTCCGGTACTCGGGCAAGGGGAATCGGGAAAGAAAGTCCAGGGTCATGGTTGGGTACTGGGTATTGGGAATCGGGTATAGGGAATTTATGATCAGCGTAGCAGCCAGAACCAAACAGGGTATATACCAGCCTGCGCTTCACGCTTTACGCTTTACGTTTTTACGTTTTACGTTTTACGCTTTACGTTTTTACGTTTCACGCTTTACTTTTAAAAAACACCATCACATACTCATGCTTAAATATGTAGTACCCCCCCGCCAAGGCCCGGTAGCGCCAGAGGTTGCTGGCCCGCCCCTTGCCCCGTTCGTTGCCAGTGATGTTCTTGACCACAATCGCCTTGGGCCGGAACCCCACCCGCTGCATACGCTCCAGGCAGTAGAATCCCAGCGGGACCAGTTCTCCGTCGGCGTACTTGTCGCCGATGACCAGCACTGCGAACCGCCCCCGCTCCAGAAGGTCATACCCGTGACGGGCGACTGTCTCAAACTGATCCAGGAACGTCTCCAAGTCGGGCGCGTTGGAGAGGTCGGCGGGGTCCTGGGAGAAACGGATGATGTCGTGATACGGCGGATGCAGGATGAGCAACTGGGCCGCCTCGGCGCCCATCGTCCCCAGCACCTCCCGCACCCGGCGGACCGTCTCCTCCTGCGTGCTGTCTCCCTGCAGGATGTGGACGCGCCGGTCCAGGAACAGGGGCGGTATCTTCCCCCGCACGTACTCCACCAGTTCCGGTTTCAGTTCCACCCCGACGAAACGGCGGTTCAGCCGCACCGCTTCTATGGCGCTCGTCCCGGAACCGAGAAAGAGGTCCAGGACAATCTCATCCTCCCGCGTGTAGCGCAGATAGGTCTGGGTGGCAATCTGGGGGACGAAGTTGCCGTGGTAATCCAGTTGATGCCCCCCCGTGCGGTCGCGCGCCTCAATGAGCCAGAGCGAGTCCGTCCAGATGTAGTCGTACTCCCGCCAGCGGGAGAGGTCAATATCCGAATACGGCGACCGTCCTTCTTTTCGTCCCATGGACTTCCCCATTTTTCCCTGTTTGCCCTGATATGGATTCCCCTGCTCTTCCCCGCCGTCTCCAGAAACCAGGCAGACCTCCAGCCCAATAACACGAACACTTACAGGCCCAAGCCCACCCCCCTACTCCCTACTCCGTACTCCATACTCCATACTCCCTCACTTCACCAACCATCCCCCTATCCCTATCATCCCCAGCCCGAGAAACAGCCAGAGGATGCCGGGATAAAAACACCCGAGCCAGGCACGGAGATTCTCCCGCCGCGCCGCGCGGACAAGTTGGGGAGTGTAATGCTGGCGATTTTGAATGACGACCAGATTCGCCTGAACCTTCTCATCCGCTGAAAAGCACATAAACCGGGCTGCACAACTCATGCCGCCGTAGACAAAACCCCCGAGGCCGATAAAAATCAGCGCCAGTCCGAAAGCAGTGTGCCCGGCCCGCATCCAATCCCCCCGAACTACAAGGGGGCGCAGGGTTTCGCTCCCCATCAGCCAGGCAAGCGCTGCACCGTAGGCCAGGACCACCCCCCAGGCGATCAGTCGGCCTCTGGAACGGCGCGGGGTCCTCAACAGATAGAGTACGGCGACCACCAGCGCAGCGGCAGCCACCCATCCGAGAAAATCGGTGCCCATTTCTCCCCTCGCGACTTACGTCAGCAACAACACCCGTACTTC
>CAKZOY010000127.1 GCA_937138275.1 uncultured Chloroflexota bacterium | reverse complement strand
CGGTTTTCAGCCCCCTCACCCCCCTTACCCCCCTCTCCCCCTTGCCCTGACGGGCGGGGGAGAGGGGGGACAGAGAGCTTCCAGTTCCTCCGGCGTGGTCCGAACAGCCTGTTCCAGTTCATCAGGATACTGTAGCAGGATAGTTTTCACAACCCCCTCCTCTCAACAGGACTCCACTATCCGGCATTTATCGCAATTAGATCGGCTCATCGCCCGACTCCCGGTTTTTATCCCTCGTTGCCGCCCGCCAGAGGTTGGCACGGATCATCGCCTGCTGGCGTCCGCCAAAACTGCGCAGGAACTCCTCCACCCGCTGGCGGTTGTCGTCCGCCCGGTACGGGCAGGGTGGGACGATGGGGAAGTTCTGCGCCCGCGCGTAGGCCGCCAGGTCCTTCGCCGGGATGTAGATGAGCGGCCGGATGACGGTGATCCGTCCCCCGAAAAACGGGACCTTGGGCTCCAGCGTCTCCAGGCGACCGGTGAAGAGCAGGTTCATCAGAGTGGTCACCGCGACATCGTCGGCGTGGTGACCGAAAGCCAGTTTGTTGCACCCCAGCGCATCGGCAGCCAGGAAGAGAGCCTTGCGCCGGTTCCACGAGCACCGAAAGCAATCCAGCGGCAGCAACTCGTCGGGTGGGAGTTTCAGGGGGACGAAACGGTAGTCCACCCCCAGCCCTTCCAGCCAGGGAGATAGCATATCGGTCAGGTCGGGGAAGCCCGCCGCAGTGCCCACCACGTGAATGGCGACCAGTTCGTAGGAGAACCCTGCCCGCTCCCGATACCGGAGGAGCAGGTCCAGCAGACTGGTGCTATCTTTGCCGCCGGAAAGGGCGACAGCCACCCGGTCGCCATCGGCCAGCAGGCCAAACTCTTTGCAGGCACGGGCTACCTGGCGCAGCAAATAGGGCCTGGATTTCGTCTCACTCATTCTGAGAGTGACCGGTGACGGGAGGCGATGAAGCCCCCGCGCACTCCTCACCGGTCCCGAATCTCCAAACACGCCTCCACCGCCAGCCCGTAGGGACAATGTGAGGGTGAGATCTCTCTCGCAGCAGAAGAGAAGCCAGGTGCGAGGAATTCCCCCCGGTTGAACAGTTACAACCGGTGAAAAGAGACCTGGCGGATTTACCCTCCCCGCCCCAGAATCACCGCTACCCCCAGCGCAGCGGGCCCGATGTGTGATCCTACCACCGGCCCTACTTCGCTGATAGGGATTTCCATATCCGGGAAGAGAGCCTGCACCTGCTCATAAAAGGGTTGCAGGTCGGGCGCACAGGAATGAATGACCGCGATCCGCTCCAGCGGCCCCAGGGCGGGGATCATCTCCAGCACTCGCTCCATCGCTTTGCGGCGGGTGCGCGCCCGTCCTACCAGAATCGCTTCCCCGCGCCGGAACTCAATGATCGGCTTGATCTGCAGCAATTGGGCCGCCATCGCCCGCGCCCAACTCACCCGACCGCTCTGGCGCAGATATTCCACCGTGTCCAGAAAAGCCAGCAGACGGATGCGCGGCCGGATATCCTCCAGCATCGCCAGAATTTCCTCCGCCGATGCCCCGCGGGCCGCGGCCTCCGCGGCCAGAATGACCTGCCAGCCGATCCCCATCGCCAGTTGCTCCGAGTCCACAAAATGGATTTTCAGTTCCGGCACCTCCCGACTCCCCATCTCGGCGATGGAGATCATCGCGCTGAGCCGGGCAGCCAGCAGGATGGCGATCACTTCGTCAGCTTGACCGATCAGGCTACGGAACGCGAGGGCAAATTCATGGGCCGGAGGAACGGCCGTGGTCGGCGCTTTCTTCAGCAAAGGCAGCCGCCGGTAGAACTGCTCGCGCGTGATGTGTTCGCCGTCCCGCAAACTCTGCCCTTCCATCTGCACATACGCCGGAACGATGGTGATATTCAGCCGCTGAGCCAGGTCCGGCGGAACGTCGGCCGTGCTGTCGGTCAAAATGCGCACCCGACCTGTACTCTTACTCATTCGTAATCTCCGTTCATCCCCTCATAGACAATCAGCCCTACCCCATCCGGCCCAACGTGAGATGCCAGCACCGGGCCATAGACCAGGATGGGGAACGGTGCAATCTTCGGAAACAACGCGCCCAATCGCTCCTGAAGAACGGCGGTCTCATTGGTCGGATAAGAGACCGGTTGCAGGATGGTCATTTCCTGGATGCGCAGGAACTCCGCCGCGAACTCCACCAGTTTATCCAGGCCCTTTTCCCGATTGCGGACTTTCTCCATCGGGATGATTTCCCCTTCCTCTATCGCCAGAAAAGGCCGAATGCCCAGCATCTTGCCCAGGATGGACTGAGACTGGCTGATCCGGCCGCTGCGCTCCAGATAATCCAGCGACTCGGTGAACATCACGACGTAGATATGCGTGATCATCCCCCGGATATGCCGCACAATCTGCCCCAGCGAGTGTCCTGTGCGGGCCAGGCGGGCAGCCTCGCGCACCAGAATCCCCAGCCCCACCGACGTACATTGAGAGTCCATCACCATGATATCACACCGGCCGAGAAACGCGGTGGCAGCGATCTGAGCATTCTGGACAATCGGGCTGAGCGGACCGGAGGAGTGGATGGACAGGATGGTGTCCGTCGTGCGGCTCAGTCGGGCGTATACCCGCCGCAACTCTTCCACCGTGGGGCCGATGACCATCGGACGGACCCGTTCCCGCGCCATCCGGTCCAGCAACTCTTCGTTTCGGGAACCATCTCTGTCCTGATATACCTCGTCACCGACCTGAACGGTAAGGGGAACGACGGTGATGTCCAGATCGCGCGTCCAGGTGGGGTCCAGATAGGCATCGCCGTCGGTGACTACTCGTACTGGTGCCACAAGACCTCCTCAAAGCACAGAGTAGCAGGGAGCAGAAAGCGGGAAGCAGGAAGCAGGTAGCGGGAAGCAGGAAGCAGGTCACGCCCTCCACCTGCCCACATGCCCTACTCCACC
>CAKZOY010000126.1 GCA_937138275.1 uncultured Chloroflexota bacterium | reverse complement strand
GACCCGATAAACGACCACCAGCGCTTTCAACTGGACGCCGCCTGTCTCGTCTGGCAGGCCGGAGATGGCACACCACCGCCGCTCGACCCGCTCTACACCCGCCGCGCTACCGCCGAAGCCTACGCCGTCCGCCAGCGGCCGGTCAACGCCTTCTTCCAGCGTTTCTACCAGGAAACCGCCGCCGACCTGGCCGGGCTGGAAGCGCGCGAGCACACCGCACAGGTGGTGGCGCCGGGCGAGCGAGAGCGCCGCGAGCGCCGCTTCCGCTGGGAGGATGGGGATACCGGCAAAGAGAGCGAACTGGGCCGCCGCTTGCCCTACCTGGTCTGCTCGCCGACGATGGAACTGGGGATTGACATCGCCGACCTGGATATGGTGCATCTGCGCAACGTTCCGCCCACGCCGGCCAACTACGCCCAGCGCAGCGGCCGCGCCGGACGGCAGGGGCAGGCCGGGCTGATCTTCACCTACTGCGGCGCCCTCCACCCGCACGACCAGTATTTCTTCCATCACCGCCAGGAGATGGTGGCGGGGAATGTGCGCGCTCCCCAACTGGACATCGTCAACGAAAGCCTCCTGCGCGCCCATCTGCACGCCCTCTGGCTGGCGGAAGTGCGCCTGCCCCTGCGCCAGTCCATTGAGGAGGTGATTGACACCTCCCAGAAGGACCTGCCGCTGCGACCCGAAGTGCAGGCGGCCATTCAACTGAGCGAATCAACACGTCAGCGCCTGCGCCAGCGGATGCGCCGCATCCTGCAGGCCGATGAAGACCTGCTGCGCACGGCGCGCTGGTTCTCCAATGCCTGGCTGGACCGCGTCCTGGAAGAAGCCCCCCAGGAATTTGACCGTGCCTTTGACCGCTGGCGGGAACTCTACCGGATGGCGATCCATCAGCGGGATACGGCCCGCGCCGAGGAGGACCGCGCCCGGACGCGCGAGGATCAGAATCGCGCCCGGGCCAAGCAGGATGAAGCGCGTCGGCAGTTGAATCTCCTGCTTCAGGTGGACGTGGCGCGCGAGGAAAGCGACTTCTACCCCTACCGCTACCTGGCCAGCGAGGGGTTTCTGCCGGGGTACAACTTCCCGGCCCTGCCGGTGCGCGCCTGGGTGCCGCGCGGCGAGGGGGAGTTCATCAGCCGGCCGCGCTTTCTGGCCCTGCGGGAATTTGCCCCCGGCAACTTTCTCTACCACGAAGGGGCGCGCTGGGAGATCATCGGTTTCCAGTTCCCTCCCGGCGGCCTGGACGAACGTCGCCGCTCCCTGCGCCTGTGTTACACCTGCGGCGCCTTCTGTGAACCGCATCTGGATTTGTGCCCGGTCTGCCATACGCGCTTCAACGGCGAAAACAGCCTGATTGCCCCCCTGCTGGATATGCCCAACGTCAAGACTCGCCGCCGCGAGCGGATTACCTCCAACGAGGAGGAGCGCCGCCGTCGCGGCTACCGCATTGAGACCTTTTACCAGTTTTCCCCGTCCTCCTCCGTCGTCCTCGCCGATGTCTACCCCTCTTCGGCCCTTCCGCCTTCGTGCGATCATCTCTCCGAACCGCGTGCGCTCCTCCACCTCACCTACGCCCCTTCGGCCGTCCTGCTGCGGGTGAACCACGGCTCGCGGGCGGCGCGCACCCCCGGCTTCGTCGTAGACTTTGAGAGCGGCGCGGTCATCACCAAAACAGCGGAGGAACAGCGCTCGGCCCGCCAGGTACAGCGGCTGGAGGCAGTGCGGCTAAGCGTGCAGGATACCCAGAACCTGCTCCTGCTCCGTCCCGCCGACCCGGCCCTGTTTCGGGACCGCACCCTGGAGACCACTCTGCGCGTTGCGTTGCAGCGGGGGCTGGAGCAGGTCTATCAACTGGAAGAGGACGAACTGGCCACCGAGAGCATCGGCTGCGAGGAACATCGCGCCATCCTGTTCTACGAGACCTCCGAGGGCGGCAGCGGCGTGCTACGCCGCCTGATAGAAGAGCCGGAGGCCCTGGCCGAGGTGGCCCGGGCGGCGCTGGAGCGCGCCCACTACGACGGGGCGGGGCGGGACCAGAAGCCCGATTGCATTGCCGCCTGCTACGAGTGTCTGCTCAGTTACAGCAATCAACTGGAGGCCGTCCACATAGACCGGCGCGCCGTGTGCCCGATCCTGGTAGACCTGAGCGGGAGCCGCGTCCTGCGGCGCGTGGGCAAGCGAACCTATGCCGAGCATCTGGCCTGGCTGTGCTCGCTCACCGATGCCCGCTCCGACCTGGAGCGCCGCTTCCTGGAGGCGCTGGTTGCCGGAGGCTTCCGCCTGCCCGACGATGCCCAGCGCGAAATTCCCGAACCGCGCTGCGTGGCCGACTTCTTCTATGAGCCGAACGTCTGCGTCTTCTGCGATGGCAGCGTCCACGATCGGCCCGAACAGCGCCGCCAGGACGAGATTTTGCGCCAGGAACTGCGAGCGCGCGGCTACGAGGTCATCGTCATCCGCCACGACCGCGAAGTGAGCGAGCAGATCCGGGAACATTTGCATCTCTTTGGGGCTGCTTGAACGATTGGGTGGTTACTCCGAGAGGTAGTGATAAACCTGATCTTCCAGTTCTGTGCCGGTTTCCTTTGCCCCTCCCCCTTACCCCCTCCCCGTTGAGGGCGGGCAGAACGCCCGCTCCTACGGCCG
>CAKZOY010000125.1 GCA_937138275.1 uncultured Chloroflexota bacterium | reverse complement strand
GAGGAGCGATTGGCCCGGCTGGAGCAGGTTGTCCAGGAACTGGCGGAGGCCCAGAAGCGCACCGAGGGGGGATTGCAGATTTTGCGCGGCCGGTTTGAGGGGCTCCGTCTGGAGGAATACTGCCGCCACCGTCCCTTTTTCTTTTCCCGCGTGGTGCGCCGACCAGCGGTTCTTTCGCCAAATGAGGTCTCTAATATGCTGGAGGACGCCATAGATGCCGGTACGCTTACCGAAGACGAGGCGTATTTCCTGGGTCAAGCGGACCTCTTCGTGCGCGGGTATCATCGGCGGGATAACACTCCTCTGTATCTGGCTGTAGAAGTCAGCGTACGAGTGGATACCGAGGACGTGGGCCGGGCTGTGCTGCGGCGTAATCTTCTAACAAAGGCGGGGTATACCGCCTTACCGGTCGTCGTCGGGGAGTCAGTCCACGAACTGGCGGAGAAGGTGGGTCAGGGAGAGGGAGTACAATTCATCGTAGTGAAGCGCGAATAGCCGCACAGGGCGGGAATCTCGTGGGGGTTGGGACGGGGAATTTGCCCTGGCCTCAACCCCCACGTTTTATGGGGCGAACGGTCTCAGGAGGCGCCAATCCCACTCGGCGATGTTCCAGAACGGCGCGCCCCGCCAGGGGCGAACGTTGACGGGGTCAACTTGCACCAGCCAGATGTCCTCCCAGCGGCACAGTGGCAGCCACCAGACCTTTTCCCGCGCCTGGATCTGAATTTCCGCCAGAATCGTCATCCGCTCTTCGGGGTCCGTCGCGGAGGCTTGGGCCGCGATCAACTGATCCAGGGCCTCATCGCATACTCCAGCAGGGTTCTGTCCCCCTGGCCGCGTCTCTACGCAGAGCCAGCGGGGGTCGTCCGGGTCAGGATATCCGGGCACCTGGGCCGCCCACTGAGCGACGTCCCATTCCGCCGGATTGTCCCACGGTCGCTCCATAACCCGAATTTCCGCCCCGATGCCTATCTCCCATAGCATCTGCGCTACTTTTGCCTGAAAGGCCTCCCGGCCCGGCGGCGCGGCATAGCGCAGGGTCAGGGAAATGCTCTCGCGCTCCCGGATACTGTCCCCGTCGGTATCTCGCCAGCCGGTGTTATCCAGGGCGCGGATCGCTTGCTGGAGGGAGTAGGACGTACCGGCGGCGGGAATCTCCAGCACGGTGCCGCTGTAAAGACTCGCTGCCGGAACAACCCGCCCAATCGTCACGGCCGAACAGACCCGCTCCTGGTCCAGCCCAGTTGCCAGCGCCGCCCGCACACGGGTCTCCTGGAGCGCCGGATGCCCCCGGCGCGGGTCCAGGTTGAAGAACAGCGTCTCCACGTAGCCGGAGGGGGAGGTCAGGAAAACCGTCCCTTCTGGTGGAGTGGGATGGGGCGGGAATTCGGGGACCAGGAAGGGGGTTAGGGTCGCCTCTCCGCGGGCCACCGCATCCCAGCGGACCCGTGGGTTCGCTTCGGTTTTGACTACCACCCGGTCCACGAGGGGACGGCCCCGCCAGTAGCGAGGATTGGCGATGAAAATCAGCGCTCTGCCTTCCTCTCCAGAGGACACATACGGGCCACTACTCACCGTTGGCGCGCGGCCCCAGGCCTCGGGATTCGCCTCCAGCGCATGCCGAGGAAGGATGAAGGGGAAGAGCATCATCGGCCAAGGAGCAAAGGGACGGGTGAAGGTGACCTGGATGGTGCGGTCGTCCAGCGCGACCACTTTTTCTACGAATGACGCGTGGGGGAAAAGCCCCCGCGCGGCAGCCTGGTAGTGGGTGAAAACGACATCGTGGGCCGTGAGCGGATGCCCGTCCGACCAGAGAAGGCCGTCCCGCAGGCGAATGGTCAGGGTGCGGCCATTGTCGGAAATGCCGCCGTTGGCGCGGGTGGGGAGTTCCGCGGCCAGTTCGGGCGTCACGTTCAGACGGTCGTCCACCCGCCACAGGCCGACCAGAAGCAGGGCCGAGACGGCGCGGGCCGACCAGGACTGGGCGTAGAGCGGGTTCAGCGTCTCCGGTCGCTCCGGGAGCAGGATGACCATCTCCCGGGACGGCGGCGAGGTGGGCAGGGGGGTCAGGGCTGGTGGGGGGGCGGGGGAAGGGGGAGTGAGGGTAGCGGTGCATGCGGTGAGAATCAGGGGCAACAGGAGAAGAGAACGCCTTGCCATAGTCGCGGGCCCTCCGGGGGGCATCTGGGGCGCGGGCGGCGAAGCCGCCCGCGCCCCAGCCCCCTCTCTTATCCCGTCGCGACCACTTTGACCAGCACCCGCCGACGGCGGGGACCGTCAAATTCGGCCAGGAAGACCCCCTGCCAGGAGCCCAGCACCAGGCGCCCCTCGCTCACGAACAGGGTCAACTGGCTCCCGACCAGGCTGGTCTTGGCATGCGCGGGCGCGTTGCCCTCCGCATGGCGGAAGTCCGGTCGGTCGGGCACCAGGGCGTCCATCACCAGTCCCAGGTCGTGGCGGACGGTGGGGTCCCAGTTCTCATTCAGGGTCAGACCGGCAGTTGTGTGCGGGCAGAAGAGGTAGCAAAGGCCCTCCTGAACCCCGCTCCGCTGCACGATTTCCTGAACCTGGGCGGTGATGTCCCGGAATTCCTGTCGGGATTGGGTGGAGATTTCAATGGTGTTCATTCGCATATCGCATATCGC
>CAKZOY010000124.1 GCA_937138275.1 uncultured Chloroflexota bacterium | reverse complement strand
TTGCCCTGCCAGCGGCCTTTTCAAAGGGCACAGCTACCAATTTTTGTTTTATAACTTAAAATTTGCCATTGTCAATCCTGCTGAGGGACCAGAAACCGCAGTATACCCGGTACGGTTTGAAGGTTTTCCAGAGAAAGAGTGCCCGGATCATCGTCTTTTGCCCCCGGCTGGAGGAGTGGGTCCTGCAGGCGGCCTGGGAAGTGGGCCTCCGGGCAGGGGATTTCGGCCTTCCGGAAGACGGGTCCGGGTTACATCGGGTGGTCAACGAGCGACTGGAAAAATTTAAAAAGTTCGTGGGGGAAGTCTGGGGAAAGCAGAGCCCGCACTTTCAGGAATTGAAGGCCCTGATGGAAGAAACCGGCACACCGGAGCGATAACCGTTCTCAACCGATAATCCTGATAGCCGTAAACGTTTCCCTACCCCGTCGCCTGCGCGATGGGCCAGGAGATGGGGTGAGGGACGCCCAATCATCTTCCCATCCGGAGCACGTGTATGAGCACAACATACCAGGACGAGCAGATCGCCCTTCTACAACAACAGTTCCCCGACGCCGTCCAGCCGGCCCCCGCGCCCTTCCAGGGGATCATCGTCGCCCGGGAGCAACTGGTGGAGGTCGCCCGCTCCCTGCGGGATGAGATGGGGTATGAGTACCTCTCCAACGTCGTCGCGGTGGACTACCCCGAAGGGAAAGACGGGCTCCCGCCCCGCTACGAGGTGGTCTACCATTTCTTCCAGAGCGTCGGCGGGCCGCTCACCGTCCACGTCCACGCCGACCGGGAAAACCCCACCGTCCCCTCCCTCGCCCCCCTCTTCCCCTCCGCCATCTTCCAGGAGCGGGAGGCGTGGGACCTGATGGGGGTCCGCTTTGAGGGCCATCCCGACCTGCGCCGTATCCTCCTCTGGGAGGGGTTTGACGGGCATCCCCTGCGTAAGGACTGGAAAGAGGTCTACTACGAGGGGGAGCATAAGCCCTTCAGCAGCCGCTTCCCCGAAGGCCGCCCCGTCCCGGCGGAGAGCCGCAGCCCCTTCGGGGATAACCTCCGCTATCCGCCCGGCTGGTCGCCGCAGGATTGGCGCCCCCTGGCGGACGTCTGGGGATACGGGCCTCACGATGAGGTCGCCCGGCAGCGAGACCCCAACCATCCGGTGGATCGCGTCGTCCTCAACATGGGCCCCCACCACCCCTCCACCCACGGCGTCCTCCGCCTTCTGACGACGCTGGAAGGGGAGCGCATCGTCAAACTGGAACCGTCCCTAGGCTTCCTCCACCGGTGCCACGAGAAGATCGGCGAGCGCAATACCTGGTGGGGCAACATCCCCTACACCGACCGCCTGGATTACGTCTGTTGTATGACCAACGAACTCCCCTACGTCCTGGCGGTGGAGAAACTCCTGGGGGTTGAGCCGCCCCCGCGGGCCCAGTACATCCGCGTCATTATGTCCGAGTTCACCCGCTTCCTCAACCATGCCGTCTCCGTGGGCTTTATGTGCAACGATATGGGCATCTATTTCACCGTGATGCTCTACGCCCTGGAGGAGCGCGAGCACATCCTGGACCTCTTTGAGATGGTCTCCGGCTCGCGGATGATGTCCAACTATATGCGCTTCGGCGGGGTGGCCCACGATATGAGCGAGGAGGCGGTGGCGCTGGCCCGTACCCTGGCCTTTGAGCGGCTGCCGCGCGTCGTGGATATGGTGGACGATTACCTGACGGAGAACGAGATCTTCAAGGCCCGGACGGTGGGGATTGGGGTACTGCCGCCGGAGATGGCGGTCGCCTACGGTTGTACCGGTCCTATGCTGCGCGGGTCGGGCGTCCCCTACGACGTCCGGCGGGCCGAGCCGTACGCGGTGTACGATGAACTGGATTTTGACGTCGTCACAGGTCAGAACGGGGACGTCTACGACCGGTATCTGGTGCGGCTGGGGGAGATGCGGCAGAGTTTGCGCATTCTCCAGGAGGCGCTGGACCGGTTGCCCGACGGGCCGGTGATGGCGGGGAAGAAGTCGGCGGTCTTGAAGGTGCCGGCCGGGGAGGTCTACGCCCGGATTGAGGCGCCCAAGGGAGAACTGGGCGTTTACGTCGTCTCCGACGGAGGTACCAACCCGTACCGCTACCACATCCGCGCCCCTTCGTTCGTCAATCTGGGGGTGATGGGGGAGATCTGCCGTGGGCATCTCATCGCCGACGTCGTCATCATCCTGGCGAGTGTGGACATCACCCTGGGGGAGGTAGACCGCTAATGTACATCGGCTGGAACATCCTCAAGGCGCTGTGGATCACCTTTCGCCGCTTTGCGGAGTCGTACATAGACGACCTGCGATGGTTTTTGCGGGGCGGTTTCGGGAAACGGTACACGCCGGAGGCGTTGCCCATCCGGCAGAATCCCCGGACCAAGCGGGGGATTTTCACGGTACAGTATCCGGCGGAGCGGCTGCCCCTGCCGGAGCGGTTCCGGGGCTTTCCGTTCCTGGTGTACGACGATGAGACGGGGAAGTTGCGCTGTACGGCGTGCGGGACGTGTGTGCGGGTCTGCCCGCCCCAGTGCATCTGGATCGTGCGGGGGACGGACCCGCAGACGGGCAAGCCGTTGCGGGAACCGACGGAGTTCTACGTGGATATCAGTATCTGCATGAACTGCGGTTTCTGCGCTGAATTCTGTCCCTTTGATGCCATCAAGATGGGGCATGAGATAGAGATTGCGGCGTTTCAGCGGGAGGAGTTGCTGCTGGACCTGGGGAAACTGCGCCGTCCGGCGTCGTACGATGCGCAGATTCACCCGTCGGACTACCGGCAGGAGGCGGCGGGTGGGGCAGGGTAGACGGAGAGAATTCCGAACTCTGAACCCCGAACTCCGGTGGGCTTAGTGGCGAGTCAGAAAAAACCGCAGAGACACGGAGGGCACAGAGAGGCACAAAGGTGATGAAATTTTTCGTGCCCTTTGTGCCCTTTGTGGTGAGTTAGAAAAAACGCTGAGCAGGAACGCAAAGAGGATCGGAGGTGAGAGAGCATCCCTGTGCGGATGCAAATCCGGGGTGACAAAATTGTCAGTCCGTCGGAATCTTTCCCCGACGGGAATACGCACCAATTTACAGATGGCAAAACACTACCGCCGGAGGGTCAACCTCCGGCGGTTTTGTTTGGGGCGGGACGAATCGGCGGGAAATGGTCTGAACAGGGGTTGGGGTTACGGGCAGCCGTCCCGCTGCCCGCAACCCCATCTATCTGGGGATCATGGCGCAGCGGTTCACCCTCGCGCTATAATCAGCCCACTGGGCCGCTGCGGGGTCTTCGGTTCTTCCGGCGGACCCTGAGGGGCCATTGCGCGGGCGATCCCCAGGGCAATGGCCGCTTTCTGGGCCAGTCCCTCCTCCCCGCGGGCCCGCATGTCCTGCTCCACCTGTTCCAGAAGCGCCACGAAGGACGCGTCCACCATCTGCGCGTTGGCCTCCAGAACCTGGCGGACCGTCCCCTCGTCCGGCGCTTCCATCAGTTGGGTCAGCAGGAGCAGTTCTGGCGGCACCTGTTCCTGGAGCAGCCGCATCACCAGTTGCCAGACCCCCTGGAGACGGGACACGGCCTCCTGGTCCCCGGCCTGCTGGGCGTTCTCTATCTCGGCAGCCAGAACGTTCAGGAACAGGTCGTCCAGTTCCACCAGGCGGCGGCGGGCCAGAAGTTCCGGCTGCTCCGACATAAGCAGGTCCTGGAGCAGGCGCAGTTTGTCCCGAACCTCCTCGCGGGCCTGCTCCCGAATCTTCTCCCGGACGTTCATCACCTCTTCCCGCAGCGATTCCAACCGCCGGCGCGCCTCCTCATCCGGGGTGCTCTCTATGCGCTGGGTGAGTTTCTGGAAGAAGAGGTAGTCCACCAGCGGCTGCCCGAAGGTGATCAGGACGGCGCGGGTTGTCGGGTCTTCGGTCTCTATCAGCAGGTCCAGCAATTTCTCCCGCGTGGGTTGCTCCTGCAGGGCGCGCAGCGCGGCGGAGCGGGCGGCCAGTTTCCGGCCCACGGCCGTCTGCTCCAGAAGCAGCGCGCGCACCTCCAGGAGTCGTTGAACGACCTCGGCATGTCCCAGAGCGTCGGCCTGCTCCAGGTTGAGGGAGAGGATGCGGAAGAAACTCTCGTCCAGCATCGCCAGGTTCTCCTGGATCAGGCTCATCCGATCCTCGGGAGTGGACGCCTCCAGCAAACGCTTCAGCAACTCTGCCCGGTCCCGCTGGGCCTGCAGCATCTCCGGGGTCACCCCGTCGGCCTCCAGCACCCGGTTCACCAGACTCTCGTAGGTGAGAAAGACCTGGGGATTGAGCAGATACCCCTTCCGCTGGTCCTGGGGCATCGTGCTCATCACCGCGCGGGAAAGCGCGCCGATGGCCTGTTGCCGTTCCAGGTCGGTGCGCCCGGCCGCCATCGGCATATAGACCAGCGCCAGTTCCTTGCGCGGGTCGTGATAAATGAACGGCAAATCCAGCGTGCTGGCGAACCCACATGCGGGGCAAACGACCAGGTTGACCTGGCCCGCCAGCAGCCGGGCTTTGGCCGACGGGTCCATCTCCACGTCCAGAATCTGTTCTATCGGAGTACCGAAGGACGCTCGGCAGTTCGGACAGGTTACTCGGGCAAGCAATCGTTGAGCCATTTTCCTCCTCAAAGATGTGAGATTCTACGATACCTGTGAACCTGCAGGGGCCAGTTCGTAGGTTGGACGGGGCAGACTGAAGGCGAAGGTGGAGCCCTTTCCGGGTTCACTCTCCACCCAGATGCGCCCCCCGTGGGCCTCCACGATGGCTCGGGCCAGGTACAGGCCCAGGCCGACCCCACCTGCCTGCCGGACGGGGCCTTCGTCCACCCGATAAAAGGGGTCAAAGACCCGCCCCTGCTCGGTGGGGGGGATGCCGATGCCCTCATCGCTCACGGTGACAATCACTTCGTCGGGCCGAACGTGGCCCCGGATGCGCACCTTCCCCCCTTCCGGCGAATACTTGATGGCGTTGGAGACCAGGTTGTTCAACACCTGCTCCAGGCGCAGCGGGTCGCCCCGGACCGTCGGGAAATCGGGAGGAAAGCGGACGGTGATTTCGTGCCGGTCGGTCTGGGGCTGGAAGCGTTGCGCGACCCGTTGGGCCAGCATCTCCAGGTCCACCTCCTCCTCTTTCATTGGCAGGGCCCGGGCCTGGATGCGCGAAGCGTCCAGCAGGTCGGTGATCAGGCGGTCCAGCCGCTGCGCCTCTTCCTGGATGACCCCGGCCAGTTCCCGCACAGTTTCGGAATCCCATGCGGCGTCCGGGCGGGCCAGCGTCTCCGCGTACCCCAGAATTGTCGCCACGGGCGTCTTGAGTTCGTGGGAGACGACGGAGACGAAGGTGGATTTCAGCCGGTCCGCCTCCCGGAAGCGGGTGATATCCCGCACATTGGCGACGATGTTGACCAGTTTGCCCTCCCGGTCCAGCAGAGGGGCATAAGTGATGCCCACGCTGACCACGCCGCCGGTGCGGCGGCGCAGGTCTCCCTCCACATAGAGGGCGGTTTTGCTGCCGCGCCGTTGGGCCAGGGGCCAGCCGCCGGCCGTTGCCCGGCTCAGGTCCATCTCCGTATCTCGCCGCGCCCAGACGATGACCTCGTCGTGGTGGCGTCCGATGGCCTCCGCGGCCGACCAGCCGGTGATCTCCGCCAGCGCGCGGTTGAAGACGGTAATTCGCTGTCCCGGGTCCAGGATCATCACCCCGTCGGCGCTAGATTCCAGGATGGCGTCCAGCCGTCGCTTCTCCTGGGCCAGGTGCTGATAGAGTTGGGCGTTGTGGACGGCGATGGCAGCCTGGTCGGCGAAACTGGCCAGGATGCGGCGGTCGTCCATGCTGAACGCGGTGCCGTAGGCGCGCATCACCAGCAGGACGCCGATGAGTTCGTCCCCGATGCGCATCGGCAGGGCGACGATCTGGCTGAACGGCAGTCCGGTCTGGAAGGCGATCTCCCGCAGTTTCGTTTCCAGCCCTGGGATGCGGAACTGGAAGGGGTCCACCTGGTTCGGGATATCGGTCAGCAGCCGGGTGAAATACTCCTGGAGTCGGGGCGGGTAGCCCCGGGAGACGCGGATGATAAACCGACCGTCCGGCTCCCGCAAAGCGATCAGCGCTCCCTGCCCGCCGATCAGTTCCGTCGCCGCCTGGAGCACTTTGGAGAGGACGGTATCCAGGTCCAGTTGGGCCGTGAGGGCGCGGCTGATCTCCAGGAGGTATTCGCGCTGGCGAATCCAGTAACTGCTCAGCATACAAAAACATTATAGCACAGTCGCCCCGTTCGGGAAAGCCCGCTTGCCCCATCCGCCGTTTTGTGGTACAATCAAGCCCGGCCTGCAGGCCGAAAACGCACGCCTCCGGACCGTCCGGGCTGTGCCGGAGTGGCCGACCGGTCCCCGGACGGGAAGAAGGGGGCGGAAGAAATAACAGAACAGGAGGTAGAGATTATGGCCGTTACCACAATGCGCACGCTGCTGGAAACGGGCGTGCACTTCGGGCATCGCACCCGGCGCTGGAATCCGAAGATGAAGCCGTACATCTTCACCGAGCGCAACGGGGTGCATATCATTGACCTTCAGAAGACCCTGACGGCCCTGGAGCAGGCCTACAAGGTCGTCCGGGAGACGGTTGCCAACGGAGGAACCGTCCTCTTCGTCGGCACTAAACAGCAGGCCCAGGACGTGATCGCCCAGGAGGCCCAGCGCTGCGGGATGCCCTACGTGAACCAGCGCTGGCTGGGCGGCACCCTCACCAACTGGCGCACCATCCGCCAGCGGATTGACTATCTGCTGGAACTGGAGGCCCGCCGCGATCGGGGCGACTTTGAGCGCCTGACCAAGCGGGAAGCCCTTCAGTTGCAGCGGGAGATAGACCGGCTGAACGCCCGCCTCGGCGGCATCAAGACGATGCGTCAACTCCCCAACCTGCTCTACGTTGTGGACGTTCAGCGGGAAGCCACGGCGGTGAAAGAGGCGAACATCCTGGATATCCCCGTCATCGCCGTCGTGGATACCAACTGCGACCCGGACCCCATAGACTACGTCATCCCCGGCAACGATGATGCCATCCGTGCCATCCGACTTATCACCGGCCTGATGGCCGACGCGGTCCTGGAGGGGGTGGCCCTGCGCAAGGAACTGGCCTTAGAGGAGATGATCCCCGAAGAGGAGCAACGATACCTCAGTGCAGCGACCCTCGCCCGGATGCGGGAACTGCAATTTGAGGAACTGGCTCCGGAAGAGGAGTGGGTCGCAGAAGAAGAGTACGGGTACGAAGAAGAGTACGAGGAAAAGTACGAAGGCGCGGAATACGAGGACGAAGACGAGGAAGAGTACGAAGGCGCAGAATACGAGTACGAAGACGAGGAAGAGTAGTCGTCTTACCGAGATTCCCGATCAGGAGGTCTACGTTGGAGATTACCACCGCGATGGTGAAGGAACTGCGCGAGGCCACGGGCGCAGGAGTGCTGGATTGTCGGAAAGCGTTAGAGACCACCGGCGGCAATTTTGAGGCCGCAGTGGCGTATTTGCGGGAGAAGGGACTGGCCGAAGCGGCCAAGAAGATGGACCGGGCGGCCCGCGAGGGCCTGATAGAGGCATACGTCCATCCGGGCAGTCGGGTCGGGGTGATCCTGGAACTGAACTGCGAGACCGACTTCGTCGCCCGGACCGAAGAGTTCCGCCGCCTGGCTCACGACCTGACCCTCCACATCGCGTTCGCCAACCCCCGCTACGTCTCCCGGGAGCAGGTTCCCGCGGAGGTGGTGGAAGAGGAGCGGCGCATCTACCGATCGCAGGCACTGGAAGAGGGGAAACCGGAGAACGTGGTGGACCGGATCGTGGCCGGGAAACTGGAAAAGTTCTTCCAGTCCGTCTGCTTGCTGGAACAACCGTTTGTGAAAGACGAAGACCGAACGGTGGAACAGGTCCTCAAGGAGCACACGGCGCTCCTGGGGGAGAACATCGTCGTTCGGCGCTTTGTCCGCTACGAACTGGGAGAGGGAATATAAGGGGCACGGCGGGTGGCAGAACCACCCGCCGTTTTCTCCCCGGACACAATCCACAGGGTTGCGGAGATGACCATGCCTGTGGCAAAGTACCGACGTATCTTGCTGAAACTGGGAGGGGAGTCCCTGGCGGGACCCTCCGGCTACGGCATCAGTCCCCGGCGGGCTGAGGAAGTGGCAGCCAAAATCGTCGCTTTGCGGAATTACGAAGTGGAGGTTGCCATTGTCCTGGGCGCCGGTAACATCTGGCGGGGAAAGGACGGCCTGGAACACGGGATGGACCACGCCACCGCCGACCATATGGGTATGCTGGCTACAATTATGAACGCCCTGGCTTTAGCGGATGCCCTCCGGCGGATGGGCGTGGAGACCCGGGTCCAGACGGCGATTGAGATGCACACCATCGCCGAGCCGTACATCCGCCTGCGGGCCATCCGTCACTTAGAGAAGGGGCGGGTGGTGATCATCGGCGGCGGCACGGGCAATCCCTTCTTCACCACCGACACGGCGGCGGCCCTGCGGGCGATGGAGATTGATGCCGACCTGCTGGTCAAAGCGACGAAGGTGGACGGCGTCTACTCCGAAGACCCCCGGCAAAACCCCCAGGCCCAGCGTTTTGAACATCTGACCTATATGGAGGCGCTCAATATGCGGGTCGGGGTGATGGATGCCACCGCCATTTCCCTCTGCATGGACAACGACCTGCCCATCATCGTTCTGGACCTCTGGCAGCCGGGGAGCCTGGAGCGCGCCGTCCTGGGCGAAAAGGTGGGCACGCTGATCTCCCGTTAGACCTTTCATCTCGCCACCCCTTTCTGGAGGAGGCATGATCCGGGATTTGCTTCATGAGGCCGAGGACCGTATGAAGAAGACGCTGGAGGTCCTGGAGGCGGATCTCCGGACCATCCGTACCGGCCGGGCTAGCCCGGCGCTGGTGGAGCGGGTGATGGTGGACTATTACGGCGTCCCCACGCCCCTCAATCAACTGGCGGTGATCAGTGCGCCGGAGCCCCAACTGCTCACCATCCGGCCCTACGACCCGTCCTCCCTGGGAGAGATTGAGCGGGCCATTCTGAAGTCCGATCTGGGTCTCACTCCGTCCAACGATGGGCGGATCATCCGGCTGGTCATCCCTCCGCTGACGGAGCAGCGGCGCACGGAACTGGCGCGAATGGTCAGCCGCCGGGTGGAGGAGGCCAAGGTGGCCCTGCGCAACATCCGCCGCGAGGCGCTGGACGACCTGCGGGAGTTTGAGAAAGAGAAGATGATTTCGGAGGACGAGTTCTATCAGGCCCGCGACGAACTTCAGGAACTGACGGACAAGTATACCGGGCGGGCGGACGAAATCGGCGAGCGCAAGACCCGGGAAGTGATGGAAATCTGATTTCCCCTATTGCCCCATTTTGCCGAAAAGCCAAAACCGTGGTATAATAAGTATTGAAACCTTTCTGCGTTTTGGGCAACCTCAATTGGCTGTTTAGCCTCCGTGCAACACCAGCTTGAACCCGCACCCGGACATCATCGGGCAAACGACCCATGCAGGTTCTTCCTTCACCGGTTCAGGGCTTCCGCGACCTTGCCGCGAGAACGCCTATCCTGCCCGTTTCCAGAGCGGGTTGATAGGGGATGAGGAAGAGATGGGGTCTAATTCATGTTGGGCGGTTCTTTACCCGCAAGATTACGATCATACACTGTCAAGCCAAGTCAAGGAGGTATGGCATGAAACACAA
>CAKZOY010000123.1 GCA_937138275.1 uncultured Chloroflexota bacterium | reverse complement strand
GGGGGCGTTAGAGGCCAGACCCTGCCTGCACGAGGTCTGGATATGAGCCGAAAGTGTCAGGTGGCTAGGGGTATTATCATTTTTGCCTCCCCCACGGCGGTTTGCGAGAAGAGATAGAGCCGCCTCTTCCCACGAAGGGCAACGGCTCTCCCAGGAAATGGCGGGAGGTCACGCCGATGATGGCGATCGGAGTGACGGATCACGTATGGAGTCTGCAGGAACTGCTGACCTACGGGCGCCTCCCTGTACTTCCAGGGAAATTAAATCAACTATTAATGGACATTGGGGTGCTCTCCGGGCCTTCTACATTGTGCTTATCGGAAACCTCTGGGCCCCTTCGCGCTTGCGCGGAGGGGCAAAGTGTGGTATAAAAGGGGCGAGGCCCCCGTAGCTCAGCAGGATAGAGCACCGGCCTCCGGAGCCGGTGGCCCGCGTTCGAGTCGCGGCGGGGGTACTTCAGCAAATTGTGGTGAGCGGAGCCGTGAGCCAACTACCAATATACATCGGTTTGGAAAAGGCCGCAATCCGCCACCATTTCCCCGATGGGGAGAAATAAAGAGCCAGCCCGAAATGGGCTGGCTTTTTATTTTGGTCACCGCGTGATCCTTTTGCGAACCGGGCAACGAGGCCCCGCCGGGCAACGCTTTTCTCCAACCGCGGTCAACGGGAGACATCCCACAGATGAAAACAATCTGGAACCTGCCCAGAGTGGAATTGTGTCCCCTCTCCGAAGTGCAGGAAAAGCGTCCCATTGAGGAGGAAATATGGCTTTGCGCGTTGCCTTTGCTGGAACCGGTTACATCAACAAAATCCATGCCGTCGCGGCGAAAAACGCCGGGATGGAACTGGTAGCCGTGGTGAACCACCGACCCGAGTCCATGGCCCAGTTCGCCGCCGCCTTTGGCATCCCCCGCCAGTACGCCACGGTGGAGGCGATGCTCCGGGATGGCGGCGTGGATGCGCTGATCGTCGGCACGCCCAACTACCTGCACGCCTCCCAAACGATTGCCGCTCTGCAGGGCGGGGTGCACGTCATGGTGGAAAAACCGATGGCGATGAATGCCCAGGAGGCGGAGAGGATGCGGGAAGCGAGCATCCGCTCCGGGGCGTTGCTGATGGTCGCCCACTGCTGGCGATTTGACGAGGACGTGCTCTGGCTCAAACAGCGCGTCTCCCGACTGGGGCCCATCGTGCGCACGAAGGGCTACGGTGTCCACGTCAACTGGGGGCCGGGGGGCTGGTTTACCCAGAAGCGGTACGCAGGCGGCGGGGCGATGGCCGATATGGGAATTCACGCCCTGGATACGGCGCGCTTTCTGCTGGGCGACCCCCAGCCGGTCTCGGTCTACGCCCGCATCGGCACGTACTACGGAGACTACGATGTGGACGATACGGGCGTTGTGCTGGTGGAATGGGATAACGGCGCCGTCTCCTGCATTGAATCCGGCTGGTGGCAGCCCCACGCCGACGGTCCCGAAGCGGCCACGCAACTCTATGGCCGGAAAGGCTTCGGGCAAATCTTCCCCACCTTTATCCAGGACGAAAATGGGAGAGAGGAGGCCGGTTCACCGTTCCCCCGCCCGGAGCACTGCCCGCAGGCGATGTACGAAGCGCAGATGCGGTACTTCGCGGAATGCATCCGGGAAAACCGGACGCCGGTGCCGGGAGGGCTGGAGGGACTGGTGAACATGAAAGTTGTGGACGCTGCGTACCGGAGCGCCCGGACGGGACGGGTGGTCCGGGTGAAATAAGTATCCGCATCTTCGGCCTGATGATGCCCGCCTTCGGCTACGACACCTTGCTGGATGTCCAGCCCTCACCGTGGACATGGGCTTTCGGCTGTTCCTGAGCATCCCCACCACGATCAGTTTCCTGCTGGCGATCCTCCTGCTCTGGCTGTACCCGCTTTACGGTCGGCGATTGCGGGAAGTCCGGGAAGCGCTCCGAATAAAACGAGGCGAAGTTCCCCGGTTCTCCCCTGGAGGTTAAAATGCCCGAACTTGCCATTTTAGGGGGTCCGAAGACCCGCGCCCAACCCTACCCCGCCTGGCCGGTCTGGGACCAGCGGGATATAGATGCAGTGGTAGAGGTGGTGAAGTCCGGTCGCTGGGGCGGTTACCCGTACCCGGGGCCGCGCACGGCGGAACTCGCCCGGCGGTTCGCCGAAAGGCAGGGGGGCGGGTTCGCCGTCCCGATGGCCAACGGCACCGTCACGATGGAAGTCGCGCTGCGGGCCGCCGATATCGGCTGGGGGGACGAAGTGATTGTCCCCGCCTACACCTTCCAGGCGACGGCCTCCGCCCCGATGGCTGCCGGAGCCATCCCCGTCATTGTGGATGTGGACCCGAATACCTACTGTATAGACCCGAAAGCGGCCGAGCGCGCCATCTCCCCCCGGACAAAGGCTATCATCCCGGTTCACCTCGGCCACCAGATGGCCGATATGGACGCCATTATGGAACTGGCCGAAAAGCACAACCTGATCGTAATTGAGGACTGTGCCCACGCCCACGGCGCGCGATGGCGCGGCCGCGGCGCGGGCACCATCGGCCATTTCGGCTCGTTCAGCCTGCAATCGTCCAAAACGCTCACCTGCGGAGAGGGCGGCATCCTGCTCTGCCGCACCCCGGAACTGGCCGCCCGGGCCGCGTCCATCATAGACTGTGGCCGTCCCCACTCTCTGGGCGGGGGTCCGGAGGACCCCAACGGCATCTCGGTTATGGGGGCAAACTACCGCCTGACCGAACTGCAGGCCGCGCTGGCCCTGGTGGGGCTGGAGCGCTTCCCCGAGCAGGCCCGACAACGGGAGGAAATGGCCGATTATATGGACGAGGCCCTCTCCGGCATCCCCGGCATACGCGTCCTCCGCCGCGACCCGCGCCACACCACGCGCTCCTTCTATCGCTACATCTTCGCCATTGCGTCGGACGTCCTGGGGGTGGACCACGAAGTCTTCTGCGCGGCGCTGATGGCCGAAGGCGTTGACTGCTGGGTCGGCTATGAGGTGATGCACCGCTACTCGCTCTTCCAGCCGCAGAAGACGAAGTTGCCCGTGCCCCGCGCCTTCCCCCAGTACTTTGAGTTTGAGAAAATGGACCTCCCGGAGGCCACGCGCGCCTGCGAACGGGAGGCGGTCTGGCTGGACGAATCCGTCTTCCGCGACGGGATGCGGGGCGTGGAAGACGCCGCCGCGGCGATCCGGAAAATCGTGCGGAACGCCGATGAACTCCGGGAAGTGGCACGTTTATGGAAAAAGGGGAGCGGGGCATAGCGGCCCTGCTCCGGGCAAGATGTGAACAGGCCATCGCAGGTGCGGATGAACCCCTTTAGGGAGGTGCGATGAAGAAAAAAGTTATCCTTTAGGAGTTACGCAGTTCCCTGATTTATAAGAATGTGTATAGGGTATGAATCCAGCAAAATGTGACGAACTAGACTACATTCATTTTCTGGTAGCTGCTCAGAGGGTGTTCAGCAACACGGAGGCGGCCCG
>CAKZOY010000122.1 GCA_937138275.1 uncultured Chloroflexota bacterium | reverse complement strand
GCCGAATTGGGTAATACCATTTATACTTTTAGCGCATAATTTGTCATTATAATTTAGAATCTGCCATTGTCAATATAATTACCTTTTTGATTTCTAAACACTGTCTTCCCTTCTTTTTGCCGAGGAGAAAGCGCAACGATAAGTGCTGTCCGGGGATAGTTAGGTTCTTTAGGGCGTTTCCCGCTCCGTTTTCTTTTCGCCGTCAGGTTGAAACCTGCGGCTTCGGGATGCCCGCGAGGGGTATCCCTCAAGAGCGACCTACTGCTGGATGAAGATCCGGCTTTTTCGGCGGTCTCTGGAGAGCGAGGAGTGATCTGATGGATCGGGGAAAGCGATACCAGACGAATTGGTCCGACTGGTTGATGGAGGTGGCTCGGGAACTGACCGCCGGGCTGGACCTGAACAGCGCCGCGCGCCGGGTGTTAGCGCTCAGCGTGCAGGCGGTGGAGGCTGAACTGGGAAGCCTGATCCTCCTGAATGAGTTGGAGCAACCTGTGATGGTTCTGATTTTCCGGGAGGGGAAATTCCGTTTTGGCAGTCTGAATGAGGCGAAGCAAATGCTGGCGGATGGCCTGGGGGGATGGGTGCTCCGCAACCGCCAGGCAGTGCGGATTGATAATGTGGAGAACGATCCCCGCTGGCTGGCTTTGTCGCCCTCCGATCCGACTGCTCAGAGCCGCTCGGTACTCTGTGTCCCCCTCCTTTCTTACCGGCGATCGGTGGGGATACTGACCTGTACTCATTCCCAACCCGGGTACTTTGATGACGCGGATCTCCGGGCGCTTCATCTTATCGCGAATCAGGCTACCGCTGCGCTGGAAAACGCCTGGCTTTTTGCTGCAGAAGAACGGCGCCGCCAATTGGCGGATATGCTGGGGGAAATCGCCCGCGCCCTGACTGCCACGTTGGACCTGGATGAGGTCCTTCGGCTAATCCTGGAATCGCTGAGCCAGGTCGTTCCGTATGATAGCGCCTCCGTGTTTTTGCTGGAGGGTCGCCAACTGGTCATCCGGGCCTGGCGAGGATTTGAAAATCCGGAGGCCATCCACGGGCTAACCCTTCCGGTTAATGGCGACCACATTATGAGTCGTGTGGCCGCGCGTCGTGAACCGCTCCTCTGTGCGGACGTTCAGCAAGAAGAAGGGTGGCAGAACGTCCCGGGGGTTCCAGCAATTCGCGGTTGGATCGGTGCTCCGCTGGTCGCTCGGGGCCAGATGGTGGGCGTACTGACGGTAGATAGTCTTCAACCGGATTCCTATACCGACGAGGATGCCCGCATTGTGGCGGCCTTCGCAGACCATGCCGCTATCGCCATCGCCAACGCACAACTCCTGCGACAACTGCAGCGGCAATTAAATGAGTTGGCCTTTCTTCACCGCACTGGTCAGGCCCTGGCGGCTTCTCTGGAGATGGAGGACGTCCTCAAGTCCTTGCTGGAGAGCGTCCGGGATCACTTCAAAGTAGAGGCAGCTTCCGTGGCTCTGGTGGACGAGGTGACTGGGGAACTGGTGTTCCGGGTTGCCACCGGCGCCGCAGCGGATCAGGTGATCGGGGTGCGTTTGAAGCCGGGCAAGGGGATCGCCGGATGGGTGGCTCAGTCCGGCCTGCCCATCGTCGTCCCGGCAGTGAGGGAAGATTCCCGATGGTATCCGGGCGTGGATCAGGCAACGGGCTTCCGAACCCGGTCCCTCATCGCCATTCCCATTCGCCTGGGTAAAGAGATTTTGGGAGTGGTAGAGGCCATCAATCCGCCGGGAGGCCGCCTGGACGAAGGAGATATGAAACTGTTGCTGAACGTGGCGGCCCTGGCGGCCAGTGCTATTCAGAATGCCCGCCACTTTAACCGCGCACGCGATGCCGAAGAACGGTATTCCAGCCTCTTTGAGAACAGCGCCGATCCGATCCTGATCACCGATGTGCAGGGGAAAATCACCGATGTGAATCGGAGGTTTTGCCAGACGCTGGGGTATGCTCGGGAAGATCTCCCGCACCAAGAGATCCTCTCGCTGGTTTTTCATCCCCAAACTGTGCAAGGGTGGTTAGAAAAACTCCTTCAGGGGGAAGAGATTTTTGGGAACGTAGAGATCGTGTCCTCCGATGGCAAATCTCTTCCCTTTGAAGTGCGCGCCACCCGCATCTTCCACGGCGCAGTTCCCTACATCCAGTGGATTCTCCACGACATCACCGAACGGCGGCGACTGGAGCAGGTGCGGGAAGATCTGACCCATATGGTGGTCCACGACCTCCGTAATCCGCTTTCATCTGTTATGAGCAGTCTGGAACTGATCCGTATGGCGATGAAAGATCCAACGGTGGGGATTCCTCTGGACCAGTTGTTTGCGGTGGCCCAGCGGAGTGGGGAGCGCCTCTTTTTGTTGATTGATTCCATTCTGGATGTGGCCCGCCTGGAATCCGGAAAGACGGCATTGCTGAGGGAATCCATCAATGTCAGGGAACTGGTAGAAGAGGCCCTGGAGCAGGTGAGGCCGGTAGCAATTGGCAGAGACATTTCCCTGGAGTCCGGTCTTCCGGAGGACCTTCCTGTTCTTGTCGGCGATCGGACGCTTATCCAGCGGACGCTGGTTAACCTGCTGGATAACGCCATCAAGTTTACCCCTCCGGGGGGAAAAATTGGGCTGGAAGTCTGTTCATCTTCATCCGACACTCTCCTTTTCGCTGTCTCGGATACCGGTCCGGGGATTCCGCCGGAGTACCAGGAGCGCATTTTTGACCGCTTCGCCCGGATGCCCGGTCAGCAAACACGGGGAACCGGGATTGGGTTGACGTTTTGCAAACTGGTCGTGGAATCCCACGGTGGCCGCATCTGGGTGGAGAGCCAGCCGGGGGAGGGCGCAACGTTCAAATTCACTTTGCCGCTGAAGCCACCAGAATGACAGGAGGAGCCACCTGGAAGATTTTTCCCGTTTCCAGCAGACCGTTCGCCTGTATTACGCCGACCCCTACCTGATCCGCTTCACGGCCCACGTGGTGGAGCGACCGGACTGGGAGGGCCATCCCGCAGTGGTGCTGGATCAGACCGCCTTCTACCCCACTTCAGGCGGTCAGCCCTCCGACCGCGGCGGGTTGAACGGTGTCCCCGTGGTCGGTGTGGAGGTACGGGAGACCGATGGGGCGGTCGTACACATCCTAGCGGAGCCTCTTTCGGACGATGAGGTGACCGGCGAGATAGACTGGCCGCGCCGGTTTGACCACATGCAACAGCACACGGGCCAGCATCTCCTCTCGGCGGCCTGTGAGCAGTTGCTGGACGCCGATACCGTCTCTTTCCATCTGGGCGCCGAGGTGAGCACGATTGATCTGAACGTCCCGCGTCTGGCCCGCCAGCATCTGGAGGAGGTGGAGGACCTGGTCAACCGGGTGATCTGGGAGGACTGGCCTGTGCGGTCCTATTTTGTCCGCCCGGAGGATGTCGCTTCCCTTCCACTGCGGCGCCCCCCACAGGTGGAGGGGCCGATCCGGCTGGTGGAAGTCGCGGGCCGGGACGGCGACCGTCCCTTTGACTTGAACCCCTGCGGGGGGACCCACGTGGCCCGAACCGGCGAGATCGGCTTGCTGAAGATTCTCCGCCTGGACTACCGGGGCGAGGAGACGCGGGTGGAGTTTGTCTGTGGCGGGCGGGCGCTGCGGGACTACCGTCGGAAGGATGAAACGCTGGCGACGCTGGCGGCGTCCCTGACCGTGGGGTATTGGGAACTGCCGGAGGCGGTGGCCCGTCTGCAGGAGGAGATAAAGACGGCCCGTCGGCAGGCGCGGGCGCTCAGGGAGCAACTGGTGGAGGCCGAGGCGGGGCGATTATTTCAGGCCGCCGCACCGATCGGGGCGTTGCGCGCGGTATGGGCGGTGGAGGAGGGATGGGAGATGGCCGACCTGCGCGCGCTGGCGCAAAAAGTGGTTGCCCATCCGAACACGGTTGCTCTGCTGGCTTCGCTGGGGGAGCGGGTCCATCTCTGTGTTGCTTGCGCAGAGGGAGTCCCGACCGACGCGACGGCCCTTCTGCGGACGGTCGCAGAACCGCTGGAGGGCAAGGGCGGCGGGCAGCCCCGCTTCGCCCAGGGAAGCGCACCCGCGGCGTCGCGGGAACGGGTGGAGGCGGCACTGGAGGCGGGGATGCGGCACCTGCGGGAACGCTGATCTTGCAATGGAGTCGCCCTGATGCTGAAAGAAATCGCCCCAAACGTCTACGTTTCCACCGTCTATCCGGGCATCAACATCGGCCTGGTGGTAGCCGGGCAGTGGGTGATGGCGATAGATGCTCCCCCCTTCCCGTCCGAGCATCAGGCCTGGCGCAAGGCGCTGCGGGCTCTGGGCCACCCGATCCGTTATCTCATTCTGACCGACGACCACCCGGATCGGTTGCTGGGGGCGCTATGGGTAGGGGTGCCGATTATCGCCGGACGCGGGACCTGGCAGAAGGTCCGGGAGCGGGGCGAAAGTCTCCTCTCTGCTCTGGTGGACGATTGGAACCGTCGCCACGCCGCTCGGGAAAGAGTGCTCCTTGCTTCGGAGATGGAGCGCATTCCGGTGCCGGAGATCGTTGTCCAGGGGCGCATCACGGTGGAGGATACGGTTCCCGTCACGGTGGAGGCGATCGCGGGGCCGATGCCGGGGAGTGTGTGGGTGTGGCTTCCCCAGCAGGCCGTATTATTTACCGGCGATGGGGTCGTTCAGAGCCACCCGGCGATGACAGAAGTCCCGTCGTTCGCCCGCTGGCTGGAGGTGTTGGCTGGCCTGGAGGAGGGCATGCCCCCCGCCCGTATCGTTGTGCCCGGACGGGGGGCAGTCGGAGGGCCGGAAATGGTCCGCCCGCTGGTGGAGTATCTCCGCCACGCCCATCAGCGTCTCCAAGCGGCCCGTGCGAAGGGGCAGCGCGCGGACCTGGCCGCGCTGGCGGAGGAACTTTTGCCGCGTTTCCCCTTTCCGGAAGAGGAAAAGGACCGGACTCTTCCCCAGATTCGGGCCGGTCTGGACCGGTGGTGGGAGGAGATAAAGGGCGAGAAAGTCCGGTGACTACCGATGGGATTATTCAGCCCTTGGGGTGGGGGGCATTTGTCGCCCCCCGCCCGCACATCTTCCCCCGTTTCGCAGCAGCCTCGTCGTCAAAGGTCGGGGGCGGCAGGAGGAGCGGGATGGAAAATGAAATCGCGCGCATCCGGGCGGTCAAGGCGGCGCATGAGGACGAGTTGCTGAGCAAGGCCAATGTGGTGGGGGTGGGCATTGGCCTCCGCCAGCGCGGGGGAGAGTACACCGGCGAACTGGCGCTCATTGTCTCGGTGACCCACAAAGTGCCACCGGAGGAACTGGCCCCCGAGGACCTCATCCCCGATGAGATAGAGGGCGTCCCCGTGGATGTGCAGGCGGTGGGGACTCTGCGAATCTTACCGCCATACCGGCGTCTGTAGGAATTCCGTGGGAGATGGGGTTTTGGGGGCGGGCGGCCGAAGGCCGCCCGCCCCTTTTTCTCATAGTTTCCCCAATGCCTTTAATACCTTCTCCGGCGTGATGGGCAGTTCGTTGAACGGCACTCCCAGCGCGTCGGAAACCGCATTGGCAACCGCCACGGCGACCGGCGTCAGACAGGGCTCGCCGATCCCCTTCGCCCCGAAAGGCCCTACCCCCGTCCCCGATTCCAGCAGGATGACCTCCGTCGGCGGGTAGTCCATAGAGGTCGGGATCAGGTACTCCGAGAGCGACGGGGTCTTGATCTCCCCGCCCTCCACGACGAGGTTCTCCATCAGGGCGTACCCCAGCCCCTGGCTGCTCCCTCCCTGAATCTGCCCGACGACAGCAGCCGGATTGATCGCCCGCCCCACATCGTGACAGGCGACATTCTTGAGCACCTGGACCTGTCCGGTCTCGGTATCTACTGTCACCTCCACGGCAAAGGCCCCGAAGGTGAAGTCCGGGAAGACGTCCCCCTGACCGGTCTCCAAGTCTATCGGGTCGCGGAAGGGGGCCCGGAACAGGGCCAGGTTGGAGAGCGGCAGCCCCTCCGCCGCACAGATGCGGACCAGGTCCACCAGCGGTATATACCGCTCCGGCTCGTCCCTCACAAAGACGCGGCTGTTTACGATGTCCAGGTTATCCGGCTCTTCCTCCAGGAGTTTAGATGCCCGGTCCAGGAGCACCTTGCGGACGGCGGTCGCCGCCTGCAGGACGGCGTTCCCCGACATGTAGAGTTGCCGGGTGGCGGTCGTCGTCCCGGCCAGGGGGGTGAGGGCGGTGTCCGGGGTGTAGGCCACAACGTTATCCATCGGCACCCCCAGCACCTCGCTGGCGATCTGGCAGAGGCTGGAGAGTTGCCCGCCGCCCAGGTCGGGGCTACCGCACCGGATGACCACCGTCCCGTCCAGTTCCAGCCCGACCCAGGCCTGGGACGTGTCGTGGAGCCACATGATGCGGCCGTAACTCTGGAAGTACGAGGCGAACCCGCGCCCCACTTTGACCGGTCCCCGGTCCGGCGTCTTCTCGCCCAGTGCCTCCAGCGCCCGCCGCGCCGACTCCTCCAGCAGAGCCGCGCTGTGGATGACCTGTCCGGTGGCCGTGGTGTCGCCCGTCCGCAAATAATTGATCCGCCGCACCTCCAGCGGGTCCATCCCCAGGGCCTTCGCGATTTCGTCCATCTGCCGCTCGTGGGCGAAGCAGACCTGGGGGATGCCGAAGCCCCGGAACGCACTGGTGAAGGGGTTGTTCGTCGCCACGGTGACCGCATCCACCCAGACGTTATCCACCCGGTAGGGGCCGGTGGCGGCGACGGTGGAGTAGAGCAGGACGTAGGGGGAGAGGTAAGGGTACGCGCCGGAGTCGGAGATCAGTTCTACCTGGATAGCGGTGAGCCGGCCGTTGCGCTTGACGCCACTGCGATAGCGGATGACGTAGGGGTGGCGCTTGGAGTGGGCCAGGATGGACTCCTCGCGGGTGTAGACCAGGCGGACGGGGCGGCCGGTGTGTTTGGCCAGCAGGGCCAGGAAGACCTCCACGGTGATGTCCTCCTTGCCGCCGAAGCCGCCGCCGGTGAAGGCGGCCTGGATGCGCACCCGGTTCTGCGGCACGCCGATGGTCCGGGCGACCGTTCGGAAGTGCTCCACCACCTGGGTGGAGACGCGAATATTGATGACGCCGCGCTCGTCCACCCATGCCACGCCGGCCTCCGGCTCCAAGTAGGCATGCTCCACGAAGGGGAGACGGTAGGTGTTTTCTATGATGAGGTCAGCGGCGGCGAATCCGACCTCTACATCCCCTTTGCGGATGCGCCAGCGGGCGACGACGTTATCGGGCTCAAAGACGACCGGCGCCCCTGGCTTCAGCGCCTCCAGAGGATCGTAGACGCCGGGGAGGGGCTCGTATTCCACCTCTATCAGTTCCAGCGCCTTTTCGGCGATCTCTTCCGTCTCTGCGGCGACCAGGGCTACGGCCTCGCCCTTGTAGCGCACCCGATCCCAGGCCAGGACGGGGGTCTCGGAGCCCCGCCGCTCTCGCTGACCGGTCTGGCCGGGGATGTCGGCGACCATTTTGGCCCGGCCGATATCCTCGGCGGTGAGGACGCAGACGACGCCGGGGAGGGCGCGGGCGCGGCGGGGGTCAATGCGCACGATGCGGGCGGAGGGATAGGGGCTGCGCAGGACTTTGCCGTGGAGCATCCCCGGCATCTTGAAGTCGTCCGCGTAGGCGGTGGCGCCGACGGCTTTGCTCAACGCATCAAACCGACGAACGGGTTTCCCAACGACCCGGAGTTCCGCAGTCATCGCTCCCCTCCTTGCTGGGCGATTTTCTCCGCGGCCCACCGAATGCTCTCAATGATGAGCCCGTACCCCGTACAGCGACAGAGGTTGCCGGAGATGGCCTCGCGGATTTCCTCGTCGGTCGGATGGGGGTTCCGGTCCAGCAGCGCCTTGGCGGCAATGACGATGCCCGGCGTGCAGAATCCGCACTGGATGCCCCCGCGATCGGCCAGGGCCTCCTGAATGGGGTGGGGGTGGTCTACCGTGCCCAGACCGGCGGCGGTGGTGATCTGGGCGTCGTCGGCCTGCCAGGCCAGTACCAGGCAACTGTTGACCGCTTTGCCGTTCAGGAGGACGGCGCAGGCGCCGCAATCCCCCTTCTCGCAGCCGTTCTTGACGTCGGTGTAGCCCAGGTCCCGCAGGACCCGCAACAGGGTTGCGTTGGGCTTCACCGCGACCTGATGGGCGCGTCCGTTGATGGTCAGGGTAATCCGTTTGGGTTCCATAGGTCTTATCTCCTGGAGTAGGGAGTAGGGGGGAGGGGTCAGCGACGGCGTTCGGTGCTGGAGATGGGGCTGTTGAGGAGTCTCCCTACAAGGTCTGTTTGGGCCAGAACTTCTGCTTTGGATGCGATATAGCCCAGGTCTTCGGAAA
>CAKZOY010000121.1 GCA_937138275.1 uncultured Chloroflexota bacterium | reverse complement strand
CTGACAGTTTTCCAATAGGACGCGGATGGACGCGGACAAGCAGTGTGGCTCATGTTCAAAAGCAGTGCACTTTCTCAGGGACACCTTCACCCCTCCCCCTTACCCCCTCCCCATTGCGGCGTTCGCCGCACGGGGAGATAAGGGCAAGGACAAGCCTTGCCCTTACAGGGGTTTCGGGGCGGGCGGCCTTCGGCCGCCCGCCCCGAAACCCCTCTTTTCCCCCTTCTCCCCCGCCGCGGCGGAGGGTGCTGAAAAAGTCAGGTTGAAACCTGCGGCGACAGGGCGCTGCGCGCCTATCGTCCCCCTGCGGGGACGCGGGAAAACGGTCGGCGAAGGCCGACCGTCGGCCGAAGGCCCTCCAGGGGCGACTTTCCGTCGCTGGAATGGTGTGCAGCAAATCGCCTCGCAGGAGTGGCGCGCTCGTGAAAAGGGGGAAAGCGGGGTTTGTGGGGGCGGCTTCGCCGCCCCCACAAACCCCGCACCCCACCCCTTTCCTATGCGGGGCAAATTGCTGCGCAAACCCGAATCTGAAATTGACTGGCGCTCCGGTCAGGACGTGCTACAATACATCCGATGCAGGATTACCTGACCCTCTCATTGCAGGCATACTGGTTCGCCCCACCAGTGGCCCTTTGGCGGGCGGTGGAACTGCGCGCGGCGGCGCAGGAGACGTACTCCCGGCCCCTGCTGGACCTGGGCTGCGGCGACGGCCTCATCGCCGGAATTCTCTTCGGCCCCGACGGTGCAGATGCCGGAATGGACCCCTGGGAGGAGCAGGTTCGGAAAGCGGCCCGCTCCGGCGTATACCGCTGGGTCCAGCGGGCCGACGGGCACCGCCTCCCATACCGGGATGGCGCCTTCTCCACCGTCTTCAGCAACTCCGTCCTGGAGCACATCCCCAACGTCGCCCCGGTCGTCGCCGAGGCGGGGCGGGTGCTCCGGCCGGGCGGCCGGTTCATCTTCACCGTCCCCTCCGATGCCTTTCGCGGACTCCTGTATTTTTCCCACCTCCGCCGCACGGCCGGAGATGAGCGCGGCGCCCAGACCTACGCGGCCGAAGTGGACGCCCGTCTGGCCCATTACCACTACCATACCCCGTCGGAGTGGGCCGACCTTCTGGCCCGGGGCGGGATGACGCTGGAGAAGGCCCGCTACTACATCCCCGAAGCGGTGGAGCACCTCTGGGACCGGATGAACGACCGTTTCGGCATCGGACGGCGCTCCCTCTGGGGGATTCTGGTCTCTCCTCGCCTGCGGGCGTTTCCCCACCAGCCCCTGCTGGCCCGCTGGGTAGTGCGGCACTTCTCCCGCGCCTGGCGGCCCTGGTACGAAATGGACGTCCTGGACGGCCAGAAAGGGGGCGGGCTGCTGATTGTGGGCCGGAAGGAGGGCTGATGGACATCCGTACCGACCTCCCGCTAGAAGCGTGGGACGACTTCGTGGCTGCCCATCCCTCCGCCCACATCCTGCAGACGGCAGCGTGGGGGGACCTGAAGGCCGCCTTTGGCTGGGAGGCGGAGCGCGTTGCTCTGATGGAAGACGGCGCGCCCCGGGCCGGGGCGCTTGTCCTCTACCGACCACTTCCGGCCGGGGTGGGTTCACTGGCCTACGTCCCGCGCGGTCCCCTGGTAGACTGGGACCGTCCGGAGGAGACGGCGGAGTTACTGGCCGCGCTGAGCGAACGCGCCCGCGCCCATCGGGCGGTTGTCCTCATCCTGGAGCCCGACCTGCCCGACAATCCGCGCGCACGAGACCGCCTGGCCGCGCTGGGGTTGCGCCCGTCCCCCCTGGGGAGCATCCAGCCCCGCCGCACCCTCGTCGTGGACATCGGCCGGAGGGAGGAAGAAATCCTGGCCGCGATGAAGCCCAAGACCCGTTACAACATCCGGCTGGCGGAACGCAAGGGGGTCACCGTCTGGGAAGGGACGGAGGCGGACCTCCCGGCCTTTCACCAACTGATGGCCTGGACCGCGGCACGGGACCAGTTCGCCGTCCACAGTCCGGCCTACTATGAGCGGGCCTACCGCCTCTTCGTCCCCACCGGCCGGGCGCGCCTCCTGATGGCCGGAGTGGAGGGAGAACCGGTGGCCGCGCTGATGGTCTTCGCCCTGGGACGGCGCGCCTGGTACTTCTACGGCGCCTCCGGCGACGCCCATCGGGAGAAGATGCCCACCTACCGGCTGCAGTGGGAGGCCATCCGCTGGGCCCGAGCGCAGGGCTGCGCCGAATACGACCTCTGGGGTGTGCCGGACGAGGACGAGGAGCGCCTGGAGGCGGAGTTCACCCGGCGCCAGGACGGCCTTTGGGGCGTCTATCGCTTCAAACGGGGTTTCGGAGGACGATTGGTGCGTACCGTGGGGGCGTGGGAACGGCCGCTCCGTCCCCTTCTCTATCGTCTGTATGTCTTCGCGGCCGCGCGGCGCCCCCGCCGATGGGGGTGATGACCGATGGACCCGCTGGACAAACTGCGGTTATTGGGGCCAGCCACCTGCTATGAACCGGCCGAGGAAGTGGACCCTCTGGGGCGGCCCGCGCCCGCGCCAGCCGGCCTATCTGCCGACCTCTCCGGCTGCATCTACTATGCGGCGATGCCCGGCGGGAGGCGCATCGCGCTGCTGAAGACCCTCCTCACCTCGGCCTGCGAACGGGATTGCCTCTACTGCGCGTTCCGTTCCGGGCGGGATGCTCCCCGCGCCACCTTCACCCCCGACGAACTGGCGCGGCTGTTCCTGCAACTACACGAGCGCGGGATTGCCGAGGGGATTTTCCTGAGTTCCGCTATCCTGGGCGGCGGTCCCCATACCCAGGACCACTTGATTGCGACGGCCGAAATCCTCCGGCGCCGCTACGGCTTTCAGGGCTACATCCACCTGAAGATTATGCCCGGCGCAGACCGGGACCAGGTGGCTGCGACGATGCGCCTGGCGAACCGCGTCTCCGTCAATCTGGAAGCCCCCAACGAACGCCGTTTATCCGCCCTGGCCCCGCACAAACAGTTCACCGACGAACTCCTGCGCCGACTGCGCTGGATAGAGGAAATCCGGCGGGAACTGCCCGGACCGGCCCCCAGTTCCACCACCCAGTTCGTCGTCGGCGCGGCGGGGGAGAGCGACCTGGAACTTCTCGCCACCACCGCCTTCGTGTACCGGCAGTTCCGGGTTGCCCGCGCCTACTTCCAGGCGTTCCGCCCCGTCCCGGAGACCCCACTGGAGGCCCATCCGCCCACCCCGCCGCTTCGGGAGCACCGGCTGTATCAGGCCTCCTTTTTGCTGCGGGATTACGGGTTCGTCGTGGAAGAACTTCCCTTCGGTCCGGAGGGGAACCTACCGCTGGAGGTAGACCCGAAAGTGGCCTGGGCGCGGGAGCATCTGGCGGAGGCGCCGGTGGAGGTCAATCGGGCGGGGCGGGAGATGCTCTTGCGGGTGCCGGGCATCGGCCCGGTAGGTGCCGACCGGATTATCGCGGCCCGCCGCCGGGGCTGGCTGCGCGACCTGCGGGACCTGCGCGCCCTGGGCATCGCGGCAGACCGGGCCGCCCCCTTTATTCTGCTGAACGGCCGCCGTCCGGCGCGTCAACTCTCCCTCTGGTAGTCGGGTATCTCTTCAGCCGGAGTTCCGCCCGACGCGAAACCGTCGGGGGCTGCTGGTATTGCACCGCAGAGTGGCGTTCCGCAAAGTGGCGTTTGTAGTCAGCCACGAAGCGCAGCGAAGTGGCGTTTGCGGAGTGGCGTTCGTAGTCAGCCACGAAGCGCAGCGGAGTGGCGTTTGTAGCCAGCCACGGAGCGCAGCGGAGTGGCGTTTGCGGAGTGGCGTTTGTAGTCAGC
>CAKZOY010000120.1 GCA_937138275.1 uncultured Chloroflexota bacterium | reverse complement strand
GGGTTTTTGGGGCGGCGGCGAAGCCGCCGCCCCAAAAACCCCATTTCCATCCCCCCTCCCCGTGCGGCTGTAGATTCTCTTTTCCCCTGTGCGGCTATTCCTCCTCCCCCGACGGTGCCCGATACGCGTGATGAATCCAGCCGTCCTCCCGGCGGCTCAGCGCCTCCCGTAGTTCCGGCGTCATCGCCGCACCGAGACGATACTGGAAGGGCCACATGGTACGGGAGTGGAACACCCCCACTCGGTCTCCATCCTTCAACACCGCATCCAGCCCGGCGCTCATGCCGGTGAAGGCGGCAATCTTCCCGCTAATAAACACAATCCCCCGCTCCTCCTCCGGAACCCCCAGATGACGGAGCAGGTCGCCCAGGGTGGTCCCCTCGGGCATGGTCATATCCAGGTGGGCGTAGGAGCCCCGATCTTCCGCCCCGCCGTAGCGAGCGATAGGGCCGTAGAGCCAGACGTCCAGACGAACGGATGCCATGCTATTCCTCCTCTTTCAGGATGACGATGGTGACGCCGTCCCCGCCCTCGCCGTCCTCGCCGGGCCGATAGGAGCGGACCAGGGGATGGCGGCGAAGATAGTCCCGTACGGCATGACGCAGCGCGCCGGTGCCCTTGCCGTGGACGACGTGGACCCAGGGAAGGCCCGCCAGCGCCGCCGCGTCTAAATGCCGGTCCAGTTGTTCCAGTGCCTCCTCCACCGTCTGGCCGCGCAGGTCCAGGCGCAGGGAGACGGTCGGAGGCCGATAGCGCACGGTCGTTTCCACCGGGGGTGGCTGGGCGGCCCGCCGCTCCAGTTCCCGCAAGGGGACCCGTACCCGCAGCGCGCCCACTCGTACCTCGGCCTCGTCCTCCTCCACGCTCAGCACCTCCCCGGTCGCCCGCAGCGACTGCACCCAGACGGTGTCTCCGGCGTGCAGTGGGCCGGTGGGAACGAGTTGTTCCGGTGGACGGAGGGACTCATCTACCCCTTCGGCCAGGCGTTCCAGTTCCCCCTCCACCGCCGCGACGGCCTGGGACGGGAGTTCGGGGGGTGTTTCGGGAGACGGGGCCGGGCGGGTCGCGGTCATTTCTATGTGACGAAGTTGCTGGCGGAGCGCGCGGGCCTCTTCCCGCACGCGCTCCAGTTCGGCCAGCGCCTCCCGGCGGGCCTCCTCCAGGATAGCGGCCCGCTCCTCGTCTATGCGGGCCAGTCGCTCCCGGAGTTCCCCGGCCAGACGTTGCGCTTCGGCGCGGGCGGCATACGCCTCATCCCGGGCGCGCGCCGCCTCCAGGCGCAGCCGGTGCAGGTCCGCCAGCAGACGCTCCGTCTGGCGGTCCTGGGGGGCGATGAGCGCCTCGGCCCGGCGGACGATCCCCTCATCCAGCCCCAGCCGCCGGGCGATGGCGAGCGCGTTGGAACGGCCGGGGATGCCAATGGTCAGACGGTACGTGGGCTGCAGTGTCTCCGGGTCAAACTCCACACAGGCGTTCCGGACGCCGGGGGTCAGTTGCGCATACGCCTTCAGTTCCGGGTAGTGGGTGGCGACGAGAGTGACCGCGCCCCGTTGCCGGAAGGTCTCCAGCAACGCCCGCGCCAGCGCCGACCCCTCCCCCGGGTCCGTCCCCGCCCCCAGTTCGTCCAGCAGGACCAGCGATCGCTCGTCCGCACGGCCGATGAAGGAGAGAATGTTGGTCAGATGGGACGAGAAGGTGGAGAGGGATTGCTCTATGGACTGCTCGTCGCCGATATCGGCGTAGACGGCCTCAAAGACGGGCAGGGCCGAGGTCGGGTCGGCCGGGATATGCATGCCCGACTGGGCCATCAGGACCAGCAGTCCGACGGTTTTCAACGTTACCGTCTTGCCGCCGGTATTGGGGCCGGTGATGACCAGCACGTGGGTATCCCCATCCAGCACTACGTCTATCGGGACGACGGTCGCCGGGTCCAGCAGGGGGTGACGGGCCCGTATCAGGCGCAGGCGCGCGCCGTCCGGGGTACGCTGCCCATCCAGAAGGGTCGGCTCCGCCGCCTCCAGTTCGTCGGCGTAGCGGGCTCTGGCAAAGGCGAGGTCCAGATCGGCCAGCGCCTCCACCGTCCCCTCAATCTCATCGCCGTACTGGGCGATACGGGCGGAGAGGGCGGCCAGTATCCGTTGGACCTCCTGCTCCTCCTGGACCTGGAGTTCCCGCCAGGTGTTCGCCAGTTCCACCACGGCCAGCGGCTCAATGAAGAGAGTGGCGCCGGAGGCGGAGCGGTCGTGGACGATGCCGCGGATGCGGCCCTTGAAGTCGGCCTTCAGGGGGATAACGTAGCGGCCCTCCCGCATCGTGATGATGGGTTCCTGCAGGAAGGGGGCGTTCTCCGGCGACGAGATGATGCGCTGGAGGCGGGTCAGGAGGCGGTCGTGGGCGGTGCGCAGGTCGGCCCGGATGCGCGCCAGGGCCGGAGATGCGTCGTCCCGAACCTCTCCGCGCTCATCCAGCGCACGCTCAATCGCCTCCACCACATCGGAGCAAGGCGCGATGTGGGCAGCGATCTCAGCCAGATGGGGAAACGATTCTCCGTGGCGGAAGACTATGCGTTGCATTTTCTGACCGGCCTGCAGGGTCTGTGAGACGTCCAGCAGGTCGGGGGGAGTCAGGACAATGCCCCGCCGGGCGGCCTCCACCAGCGGACGGACGTCCCGCGCCCCGCCGATGTCGGTCTGAGGATGGAGGGAGAGAAACGCCCGTGCTTCGGTCGTCGTCGCCAGACGCGCGCGAATTTCCTCCGGGACGGTGCTGGGGGTCAGGGAACGGGCCTTCTCCGCCCCGGCCGAAAAGGAAGCGTGCGCAGCAAGATGCTCCAGAATCCTGGGTAGTTCCAGGGTAGTCCAGTGTTTAGAGTCCATAAATTTCGTTGTGCCCATGGCTACCGGACAGTTTTCCAACAGGACACGGATGAACGCGGATTAACGCGGATAAATTTAATAAATTTCCAGGTCGGAACGGCATTTATCCGAAAAGGGAAGAGCGCGGAGGAAGACCGTCCGTCGCCTATGGAAAGTCAAAGGCGTTTTGGGCTATAAAAAAAATCGGCGTTCGTCCGCGTGAATCCGCGTCCCATAAAAAGTGTCCGGTGGCTAAGTTGTGCCCTAACGTCTCTCTGGTAGAGACGACACTCCCTCCTTACAGCCCGTGCCCCAGAATCGGCGGGGGGACGGGCATCCAGAGTCTGTGCAGGGTCAAGTAGAAGGAGAGGAATTGGGCCAGCAGCGGACGCAGGCCGGAACTGTCGTACAGGTAGTCCGTCGCCACGCGCAGCGAACCCAGAATCTTTCCCCACGTCTGCTGGGGGGCGTAGCCCATGGAAAAGAGCAGCAGGCTGATGACGATCAGTCCCCAGAGAATTCCCGGCAGAATTCCCAGTACGTTGTCCAGGAAACCCAACGACGGCAGGCGGGTATCCGGAAACCCCTTGCGGAGGGCGATCTCCAGGGCCACGGTGGCGCCGACGAAGAGAATCCAGAAGACCACGAAGTGGGTCAGCGTCGGGGTTTTGCCACCGATCGCGCTGACAAAAGTCGCCATATAGGGATACAGCAGCCCCGCCGCGACGGTCGCCAGGAATGCGACCAGCAGGCTGAACAGGGAACGGATCAGCCCCTGGACGGCGGAGACGACGCAGAGGGCCAGGAAGATCAGAACCAGAAGGAAATCCATCGCGCCGAAGTTCATCGTTTCCTCCCAATGGGTACATATTCAGGGTGCGGCCCGGGCGTGAAGCGGTGATGCCCCGCCCTTTCGCCTCGTATGCGTCCATTTAAGGTGGGGGGACCAATACTGTCCTGGTATAGTTCCGTTTTTACTTTCACTTTTCGCCGTCAGGTTGAAACCTGCGGCTTCGGGACGTTCACAAGGGGCATCCAAAGGATGCCCACAAGGGGCATCCCTACAGGGCGCCCCCTGCGGAGACGCGGGAAACGGTCGGCGAAGGCCGACCGTCGGCCAAAGGCCCTCCAGGGGCGACTTTCAGTCGCTGAAATCTTGATGGACGCATATGCCCCCTACCCCTTCCCCGTTGCGGGCGGACGGATCATCCGCCTGCAACGGGGAGGGGGGAGAAAAATGGGGTTTTGCGGGGCGGCGGCTTTGCCGCCGCCCCGCAAAACCCCTCTCTATCCCCCCTCTCCCCCGCCCGCAGGGCAGGGGGAGAGGGGGGACCAAGGGG
>CAKZOY010000119.1 GCA_937138275.1 uncultured Chloroflexota bacterium | reverse complement strand
GTCACAGGTCGCAAGAGGCGATAAGCGACATGCGATATGCGATACGCGATACGCGATTTGCGATACGCGATACGCGATTTGCGATACGCGATACGCGACCCGATTCATTCCTCCCCATCAAACACCCGATGATACCCCCGGTCCAGTTCGTCGTCGCTCAGGTGGGTGTAGCGCTGGGTAGTGGTGATGGAGCGGTGGCGGGCCAGTTCCTGGGCCAGCCGGACGTTCCCGCCGCTCCCCCGCAGGACGACGGTGACGAAGTAGTGCCGGAAGGTGTGCGGGGTGATCGTCCCCCGTGCCCCCGGCCCCAGCGCCGCTACCACCCATTCCTCCACAATCTTCTCGGCGGAGCGCGGGGAGATGGGGAGGACGCGCTCCCCAGCCCCTTTGTCGTGGCGGGCGAAGACCGGCAGCGCGCGGAGCGGCCGCCCCTGCCGGCCATCCCATTCGGCGCGGGCATCCAGGTAGGCCCGCAGGTAGCGCATACTGCGCTCCGAGAAGCGCACCACTGCCTCCCGGCCCCCCTTGCCCAGCACCCGCGCCCGCCGCTCCGTCCAGTCCAGATGCCCGCGGGTCAGCCCGCAGGCTTCGGAGACCCGCAGGCCCGTGTCGGCCAGGACATAAAGTAGAGCACGGTCGCGCAAAACCCGCAGGGCCTCCCGCTCGTCGTGGGGTGGGGCGGTTGCCGCCGCAGCGACCGTCTCCAGAACCTTCTCTATTTCCGTCCGCGGGAACGGGGGCAGGCGCGATGCCTCCCGCCGCGCCCGACGGCGGCACAACCGCCGCAGCGCAGGCAGGTTGACCGCTGCCCATTCCTCCGCCGCAACGTACTCGTAGAAGGCCATCATCGCCGTGATCCCCAGCCGCTCCGTGGCAACGGCGCGGTCGTGAAGGGACTGGATGAACCAACCCATCCACTCCAGGGAGAGGTCGGAGACGGGGGTTGTGGCAGGCGGGATGCCATGCTCTACCAGCGATGCGGTGAACCACGACGCTGCCTGACGGTACGTCCTGTGCGTGTTCGGACTCCGGCTGGCGGCGATTTCGTCCAGGAACTTCTCCAGGGCCTCCTGCACGGTCAGCATCGGTACCTCCACGGGGTGGGGGACGGTTGCCCGGTGGGGAAAATGCCCGTCCGGTTTATGGTTCGTATAAGAATAACTATCCGAAGCATATTATAACTCGTATCTTCTGGGGTGTCAAGTCTCCTTAACGTAAAACGTAAAGCGTAAAACGTAAAACGTAAGGCGTGAAACGTAATTCATTCCCTTGACAGGCCGCTGCTTTCAGGGCATAATGCAGACGCCGATCCGTCGGGCATCGGGTATCGGGAAGCCGGGATTGGGGAGTCATTTCGGTTATGGAAAGAGATACCGCACTGGCAAATGCCCTGCGCAGTCTGGACGGGCTTTCGGTTGGGGATGCCTTCGGGGAATTGTTTCTTTTATTTGGTATTGGCCCGGAACGGGCATCCCTGGATGACCTCCCGCCCGGCCCCTGGCGCTGGACCGACGATACCCATATGGCGCTCTCCATCGTGGAGGTCCTGGGCATGTGCGGGCGCATAGACCCGGACGCGCTGGCCCAGGCGTTCGCCCGGCGGTTTCTCCAGGACCCGCATCGGGGATACGCGGGCGGAGCCCGGCGCCTGCTCCGGCAAATCGCCGAAGGGGTCGACTGGCGAGAGGTATCGCCGCGGCTGTTCGGGACCGGCTCCTACGGCAACGGCGCGGCGATGAGGGTCGCTCCGGTCGGCGGGTATTTCTACAACGACCTCCGACGGGCTGCCGATGAGGCCCGCTCATCCGCCATCGTCACCCATGCCCACCCCGAGGGCCAGGCCGGGGCCGTCGCCGTCGCGGTGGCCGCGGCGATCGCCGCCAACACCCCCCACCCCACCGGCAGAGATTTCCTTAAAGAGGTGCTGCCCTGCGTGCCCGAAAGTCTCACCCGGGAGCGCATCCGGCAGGCGATGGACATCCCCGCCGATGCGCTGGGTGAGGCCGCCGCGCGGCTGGGAACCGGGTACGAAGTGAGCGCCCAGGATACCGTCCCTTTCTGCCTGTGGTCTGCTGCCCACAATTTAGACAATTTTGAAGAGGCGCTCTGGTGGACGGTGCAGGGCAGGGGTGATTGCGATACCACCTGCGCGATCGTCGGGGGCATTGTGGCGCTCTCGGCCGGGGTCCCGGCGCTGTGGCTCCAGCGTCGGGAGCCACTGGAAGCGCTGTGTGTATGCCCGACTTGACAGGTGTTCTGTTTACCGCCATAATTGTGGATTGGGAGATTGGTGATTGGGAAATTGGTACACTGGGGTAAGGAAATAATATTTTTCATTACGGCGGCTTCGCCGCCGTAATGAAAAATATTTTATTCTGGTCTTCGCGGGGTGGGGAGACCGCTCTCTTTCCCTGAAGGCGGCGGGGTGAGGGTGAGGTCTCTCCCACAGCAAAGGAAATCTCTGCGGGAGGATGCCGGTATGAAAAACCCATTGAAAATCTGCGATCTGGTTCTGCGGGATGGCCATCAGTCGTTGCTGGCGACCCGGATGCGCACCGACGATATGCTCCCCATCGCCGAGAAGATGGACCAGGTAGGCTTCTGGGCGGTGGAGATGTGGGGCGGCGCGACTTTTGACTCCGCGATGCGCTTCCTGGAAGAAGACCCCTGGGAACGGCTGCGCCTGCTCCGCAAGCATATGCCCAACACTCCCTTTATGATGCTCCTGCGCGGCCAGAACGTCGTCGGCTACCGCCATTATCCCGACGACGTGCTGGAACGGTTCATCGTGCGCGCTCACGCGAACGGAATTGACGTCTTCCGGATATTTGATGCCCTCAACGATGTGCGCAACATCCAGCAGGCAATGGCGATCGCCAAACGAGAGGGCGCGCACGTCCAGGCCGCCATCTGCTACACCATCGGCCCGCCGTACAGCATTGACTACTTCGTCAATCTGGCCCGCCAGATGGCCGACCTGGGCGCCGATTCCATCTGTATCAAGGACATGGCCAGCCTCATCTCCCCCTACGATGCCTACGAACTGGTCCGGCGGCTTAAGGCGGAGATCGGCCTGCCGGTCCATTTCCACTCCCATACCACCAGCGGGATGGCGACGGCCGCGCTGATCAAAGCGGTGGAGGCCGGAGCGGACGTCGTGGATACGGTGATATCGCCCCTCTCTATGGGGACGTCCCATTCCCCTACCGAGTCCGTCGTGGCGATGTTCCGGGGCACCGACCGGGATAGCGGCCTGGACCTGAATCTGCTGGCGGAGATCGCCGAGTACTTCACCCAGGTGCGTCGCAAGTACGCCCGCTACGAGAGCGGGTTCATCGGCGTGGACATCGGCGTGCTCCAGTACCAGATTCCCGGCGGAATGCTTTCCAACCTGGTCTCCCAGTTGCGCGCCCAGAAGGCGGAGGATAAATACCCCGAGGTACTGGCGGAGGTCCCGCAGGTGCGGGCCGAACTGGGCTACCCGCCCCTGGTCACTCCGTCCAGCCAGATTGTGGGCACCCAGGCCACGCTGAACGCGGTGCTGGGCGAACGGTACAAGATTGTCCCCGAAGAGGTCAAGAACTACGTGCGGGGTCACTACGGGCGGCCTCCGGCCCCGATTGACCCCGAAATCAAACGGAAAATTATTGGCGACGAGGAGCCCATAGACTGCCGTCCGGCCGACCTGCTGCCCCCGGCGATGCCCAAAGCGCGGGAGGAGATCGGCCATCTGGCCCGTAGCGAAGAAGACGTGATTTCCTACGCGCTGTTCCCGCAGATCGCCCGCCCGTTCCTGGAACGGCGCGCTCGCGGCGGCGGGAAGGAGCCGGTGGCCGCGGCCATCGCCGGATTGCTGGTTCACCAGGCCCAGCAGCAGGCAAAAGAGCCCCAACCCCAGGCGCCGATCCCCGTCGGCCCGGCCCCATCGCCGTGGAAGAGTTCCTGGCGGCCCGGAAGCGGCCGCTGGACGGGACTCCTGGAGGGCGCGGGCGGTATCCGCTAATCGGGAGGCGGACGTGAAACAGGAATTCACCCTCACTCTGGATGGCGTGGAGTATCCCGTGGTGGTGGAGGGAAACACCATCACGGTCAACGGTCGGCCGTTCACCGTAGAGGTGGCGGGTGATGGGACCGTCCTGGTAGATGGCATTGCCTACTCCGTCGCGCTGGAGGAGAACCGGGCGCAGGTGGAGAGGAGATCGTACGCGCTGGAGGTCAGCGGGCTGCGAATCACGGCGGTCGCGCCCTCCCCTGCCCCCTCCCCCACCCCGTCCGCTCCGGCCGTCGCTGCCAGCGCCGGGGCCGTCCTGGCGATTATGCCCGGCAAAATCACCCGCGTCCTGGTCCAGGTGGGCCAGAAAGTGCGCGCCGGAGACCCCGTCTGTGTCCTGGAGGCGATGAAGATGGAAAACGAACTCCAGGCCAAAAAGGACGGGGTGGTCAGGGCGGTCTACGTCCGGCCCGGAGAGGATGTGGAAAAGGACCGGGTGCTGGTGGAGATAGAATGAGCAAGTGGGCAAGCAGGTAGGTAGACAGGTAGACAAGGAGACAGGTAGACAAGGGTATGAGGATGGGCGAGGATAAGTTTTCATCCAGTCGGGCATTGATTGTCGGGGCGGGGATTGCCGGGATGCAGGCGGCGCTGGATATCGCCAACGCCGGGTACGAAGTGGTGCTGGTAGAACGGTTGCCGTCCATTGGCGGGCGGATGGCCCAACTCTCGGAGACGTTCCCCACTCTGGACTGTTCCCAGTGCATCCTAACCCCCCGCACCGTGGAGGTCGGGCGGCATGAGCGGATTCACCTGCTGACCTACTCGGAAGTGGAGTCGGTGACGGGCGAGGTTGGAAATTTCCACGTCCGCATCCGCCGCCACGCTGCGTATGTGGACTGGGAGAAGTGTACCGGTTGTGGCCTCTGCCAGGAGAAATGCCCCACGAAAGTCCCCGCGGAGTTCCAGCGGGGACTGGGTCCCCGAAAAGCGATCTACACCCTCTCGCCGCAGGCCGTCCCCAATAAACCGGTGATTGACCGGGAGCACTGCCTCTACTTTCAGAAGGGGCGCTGCCGGGCCTGTGAGAAGTTCTGCCCTACGGGCGCGATCGCCTACGAGCAGACGGATTCCTTCGTAGAGACCGATGTGGGGGCGATCATCATCGCCACCGGTTACGACCTCTACCCGCTGGAGCGGTTACCGGAGTACGGGGGCGGGAAGGTGCCGGACGTGATAGATGCGCTGGCCTTTGAGCGGCTGCTCTCCGCTTCCGGCCCCACTGCCGGAAAAATCCTCCGCCCCTCCGACGGGAAGGAGCCCCGCGAAGTGGTCTTCATCCAGTGCGCCGGTTCCCGGGAGCCCCAGCGACATCTCCCCCACTGCTCCAAAATCTGCTGTATGTACAGCGCCAAGCAGGCCATCCTCTACCGCCATCGGGTTCACGACGGGCAGGCGTATGTGTTCTACATTGACATCCGCTCGCCCGGCAAAGGGTACGACGAGTTCATCCAGCGGGCGATGGAGCAGGAGGACGTGGTATACCTGCGGGGGAAAGTTTCGCGGGTGTTTCGGGAGAACGAGCACGTGGTGGTGCTGGGGGCAGACACGCTGAGTGGGCGACAGGTGCGGATCGCCGCCGACCTGGTGGTGGTGGCCCCAGCGATGGTTCCCCGTCCCGAGACCCGGCGGTTGGCCCGGATGCTGGGAGTGGAGATAGACGAACGGGGCTGGCTCACCGCGGCCGACGGCAACCTCCGGCCGATGGAGACCAACCGGCCGGGGGTTCTGCTGGCGGGCGCGGCCGTGGGGCCGATGGACATCCCCGAGACGGTGGCCCATGCCAGCGCTGCCGCGGCGAAGGCGCTGGCCCTGCTGAAGATGGGACACAGGGAGATGCAGGCGACTGGTGAT
>CAKZOY010000118.1 GCA_937138275.1 uncultured Chloroflexota bacterium | reverse complement strand
AAGCCGAATTGGGTAATACCATTTATACTTTTAGCGCATAATTTGTCATTATAATTTAGAATCTGCCATTGTCAATGCAGGGCAGGCTGTGCGCTCCGAGGGTCCTCATCCACGAGCCCCAGACCGCTCTCCGCCTTTTCCAGTTCCCTGCAGACCCGGATTTTTCCCGTGCAGTGCCGGATTTTCCGGCGGGGCATCCCCAGAACCCGCACCAGGGCTTCATCCGGCTTGCACTCCACCAGAATCACATCCCCCGGCGGGCCAGTGGGGGCTTCGTTGCGCTTACCCCGCCCCCTCAACGGCGACCGTCTCTTGCTGATTCAGTGCCTCAATCTTTTCGGTGAGCCGCCAGTCTACCAGGTCGGGCCCCAGTTCGGGGACGGGGATCGGTTCCGTCTCCTCCCCTTTGCGGTACCAGCGCAGATTGCGGATGGACTCCCGCTGCATTTTGGCGTGGATGGTGAGGAAGCCGTGGAGAATGGCCTCGGGTCGGGGCGGACATCCCGGCACGTAGACGTCCACCGGCAGGTACTTATCAACGCCGGAGACGACGTTGTACCCCTCCTTGAAGGGGCCGCCGGAGATGGCGCAGGCGCCCATCGCCATCACATACTTGGGCTCGGGCATCTGGTTATAGAGCCGGACGACCTGGGGGAGCATCTTCTTGGTGACCGTCCCATTGACAATCATCAGGTCGGCCTGGCGGGGGCTGGCGCGCATGATCTCCATCCCGAAGCGGGAGGGGTCAAAACGGGCGCCGAATGCGCCGATCATCTCAAAGGCGCAGCAGGCCAGCCCGAAGAAGATGGGCCAAAGGGAACGCATCCGGGCCCAGTTGTAGATGGCATCAATGGGGGTAATATGGACGGTACCGACCAGTTCGGGGGGAATCTCGGGCAACTGTCGTTTCCGGGATGGCATCGGGATGTTTCCTCCAAATGATGTTGAGATGCACAGGTCGGCTCAAACGGCTTATATTTTACAACGGACTGTGGGAATGCGCAACTTGAGAGGGAGAACGAACCACAAAGGAAAGTGCACTGCTTTTGAGCATAAGCCACACTGCTTGTCTACGTCCTATTGGAAAACTGTCAGGTAGCCAGAACTGCGATCAATTGATTGACGGAATCTCCACAGTGTGTCATAATAAATAGACCAACGCTCCATTACGGCCTCTGACCACCGGATGGTCTGACAGGTCATCCGGTCAACGGTTTCGGACTGCGGTGAAGCGCGCGGGCGAATCGGGTCGGATCGCGAGGTGAAACGATTATGATAGAACGTCTGCGATCGCTGTTTATCGGTCCACCGCTGCCGACTCAGCAGTTGAGACACGAACGGATTCGTAACATCCAGGCTCTGGCGACCTTCTCGCCGGATGCCCTCTCCTCCATTGCCTATGCCAACCAGGAAATCTTCCTGGGACTGGTTATCGCGGGGGCGGCCGGGTTACACCTGATGTGGCCCATCGGGCTGACCATCACCGGCCTACTGGTTATAGTCGCCCTTTCCTACTTCCAGACCATCCACGCTTACCCTTCCGGAGGCGGCTCGTACACGGTCGCGCGGGAGAATCTGGGGACGATGCCGGGCCTGATCGCTGCGGCCGCGCTGATGGTGGGCTACCTGCTCACTGCGGCAGTCAGCCTGACGGCCGGGGTGGCGGCAATCGCCTCGGCTTTCCCCGTCCTGTGGCCCTATCAGGTAGAGGTGGCGCTTTTCCTCCTGCTCATCATCACCCTGCTCAACCTGCGAGGGCTCCAGGAGACGGGAACGGCGATGGGAATTCCCGTCTATCTCTTTCTGGCGACCTTTTTGCCAATGCTGGGTTGGGGAGTAGTGCGCCTGCTACGGGAAGGTGTCGGGAACTTCGCGGCTGTTGCCCCACCAGCGACCGAGCCGCTGACCCCGTTTCTGGTGCTGCACGCGTTTGCCTCCGGCTGTACTGCACTGACCGGGATTGAGGCCATCAGCAACGGGGTACCAGCCTTCCAGCCGCCCGAGGCGCGCAACGCCGGCCGGACGCTCATTGTGATGGCTGTTCTGATGGCGGTGCTGTTCGTCGGCAGCGTGGGGTTGACGCAGGCCTTCGCCGTGATCCCGCGCCCCGATGAGACCATTCTCTCGGCCCTGGCGCGGCGGATACTGGGAGATGGGCCCGCCTACATCCTGGTCCAGGTCGGCACCCTGCTCATCCTGGCCGTGGCGGCCAACACCAGTTTCGCCGGTTTCCCGCGCCTGGCGGCCATTCTCGCTTCGGACGGCTTCCTCCCCCGACAACTCAAGCACCTGGGTGACCGTCTGGTCTTCTCCAACGGCATCGTCCTGCTCTCGGTGGCCACGGCCGTGCTAATCATCCTCTTCAGCGGAGATACCCATGCCCTGATCCCCCTCTTCGCCGTCGGAGTGTTCTCAGCCTTTACCCTCTCCCAGTCCGGGATGGTAGTGCACTGGTGGCGGGAACAGGGCCGAGGGTGGGCCGTCAAATCGGCGATCAACGGTCTGGGGGCACTGGCGACCGCTACGGCGTTGCTCATCATCGGGGTCAGCAAATTCCTGGAGGGCGCCTGGATCACCGTTCTGGCGGTTTCAGCGCTGGTAGTGTGGTTTCTCCAGGTACAGGCTCATTACCAGGAGGTCGCCCGGGAACTTTCCCTTTCCTGCGGGTTACCCCCTTCGCTGGAAGTTCCCCCGCGCCCACGAGTGGTCATTCCCATTTCCGGTGTCCATCGGGGAATTGTGGACGCCGTCAACTTCGCCCGCTCCATTGGGCGGGAAGTCACGGCGGTCTATGTGGAGACGGAGCCCGGGGAGGGGGAGCGGGTGCGGCGAAAATGGGAGCACTGGTGGCCGGATGTGCCCCTGGTTGTTTTGACCTCTCCGTACCGCTCGCTGGTGGGGCCGTTGCTGGACTTTCTGGATGAGACGGACCGCCAACACAACGATGGGCAGCAGGCGGTGGTTGCTCTGCCGGAGTTTGTCCCGGCGCGCGGATGGCATAACCTGCTGCACAACCAGACGGCCTGGCTTCTGAAGGCGGCCCTCCTCTACCGGCGGCGACGGCTGGGGTTCCAGCGGGTGATTATAGATATCCCCTATCATCTGCGGCGATAACGGAACACGGAATACGAATCACCCTGCAAGGAGGCACAATGCTCATCACCCATGCTTGTCTGGCGACTCTCGGAGATGAACCCCGTCTCATAGAAGATGGCGCCCTGCGCATTCAGGAGGAACTCATCGCCGATATCGGCACCACGGCGGAGTTGACCGCGCGGTATCCCGACGAGGAACGCTGGGACGCCGAGGGGCAACTGGTGATGCCCGCATCCATCTGCGGTCACACCCATTTCTACGGGGCGTTCGCCCGGGGCATGGCGATCCCCGGCGAACCGCCCACCAACTTCCCGCAAATCCTGGAACAACTGTGGTGGCAACTGGACCGCGCCCTCACCCTGGAGGACGTCCGCTATTCCGCCCTGGTCTGCCTGATAGACGCCATTCGCCACGGGACGACGACGCTTATAGACCACCACGCCAGCCCCAACGCCATTGAGGGGAGTCTGGAGGTCATCGCGGAGGCGGTGCGGGAGGCCGGCCTGCGCGCGTCCCTCTGCTACGAGGTCACCGACCGGGATGGCCCCCCGCGCGCGCGGGCGGGCATAGAGGAGAACATCCGCTTCGCCCGCTCGCTGACGCCGGAGCGCCGCCGCGCCCTCGCCGCCTCCTTCGGCCTCCACGCTTCGCTCACCCTCTCCGATGAGACGCTGGCCGATTGCGTCGCCGCGGCGGCAGAACTGGGCCTGGGCTTCCACGTCCACGTCGCCGAGGATTGGGCCGACCAGGAGGACAGTCTCCGGAAGAGCGGGAAGCGGGTCGTCCATCGGCTGGGGGATGCCGGAGTCCTGGGACCGCGCACCATCGCCGTCCACTGCGTCCACGTGGACGAAGGGGAGATCGCCCGGCTGGCCGAAACGGGCACGTGGGTCACCCATCAGCCCCGCTCCAATATGAACAACGGCGTCGGCGTGGCGCCGGTGGAGGAGATGCTGGCGGCCGGGGTGCGCGTCGCCCTGGGCAACGACGGCTTCTCCAACAATATGTTCGCCGAGATGAAGGCAGCGTATCTGGTGCACAAACTGGCCCGCCGCGACCCGCGGGCGATGCCCGGCGACGTAGTGATGCGCCTGGCCTATGCGAACAACGCCGCCCTGGCCCGCGTCTTCTGGCCCGACCTGCGGTTGGGGGAATTGGCCCCTGGCGCATCCGCGGACCTGGTCTTCGTTGACTACGATCCCACAACCCCGCTGACGGCCGGAAACCTGCCCTGGCACCTTCTCTTCGGCGTGGAGGCGTCTATGATCACCGCCACCGTCTGCGCCGGACGGGTGCTGATGCGCGATCGCCGTCTGCTGACGCTGGACGAGGAGGCGATCACGGTGCACTCGCGGGAACTGGCCGCGCAGGTGTGGCGCCGAGTAGGGTAAACCCCTGAAAAAGGGAGGTAACGCTTGTGAGGGAGATAAAAGAGCAACAATGTCCATTGTGTCACCGGAGGGTTATCGGTACCCTGCGTTCTCACATGCTTCAAGAACATAGCGAAGCGGAATTCCGCAGAGCAATACTGGCCGATAAAGAACTCGGCATGTCCGATCCGGAGATCGGTGAGCGGTATGGCATCTCCTTTGGTACCCTGCAGCAGATTATCACCGAAGCCTACGGCGCCAATATCAGTGTGCTTAAACGCTCCAAGTCTATTAAGCGGTGGCACCCCCCCAACTTCCGCCAGGAGACAACCACCGTATGGAGTTTTAAGCAACGCGGTGACTGGGCGACACACAATGGCCGTTACAGGGGGAACTGGTCACCTTACATTCCCCGCAATATTATCTTAAAATACTCTCAACCCGGTGATGTGGTGCTGGATTATTTCGTTGGTGGGGGTACTACTGCGGTAGAGGCAAAACTTCTTGGGCGTCGGTGCATCGCTCGGGACATTAACCCCGGAGCCGTCGGAATAACACTGGAGAATCTGAAATTCTCACCACCGCGCCGGTTGGAAGAGGCGCAAGGGAAAGTATATGAACCAGAAGTGGAGGTTGGAGACGCTCGATACTTATCTGATATAAAGTCAAACACTATTGACCTTATTTGTGCTCACCCTCCCTATGCGGGGATTATTCGGTACAGCGCGAAAATTCCGGGCGATCTCTCTGCTCTTCCTGGGGAGGACTTCTTGAGGGAAATGGGCAAAGTAGCCCTTGAGAGTTTTCGGGTCTTAAAACCTGGGGGCAAATGCGCGATCCTTGTCGGAGATGCACGCCACTCAAAACACGTTGTGCCGATTGGATTCCGGACCATTCGGGTATTCCTGGATACGGGGTTCATTCTACGGGAACTGGTGATCAAGCGACAGCATAATTGTCGGACAACGGGTTTCTGGTATGCCCGTAGCATTCGGCATAATTTCCTGTTATTAGCCCACGAATATCTCCCTATCTTTGAGAAGCCGCACTCCGAACAGGTGGGAGAACAACTATCTCTCTGGGAACAGGAGATCCCATACCGGATCCGCTGGGAGGAGATTCAGGGGGTAGAGGGGGAGAACTTAGAAACCACGACGGTATGGGTTCTTCCCAAAGATCGCCTAGAGCAGGAAGTTCGGCGCAATCTGTTGCAACGCTTCTGTGGTAAAGGCAAGTTCACAGAGGTGTATTGTGACGCAGATGTTTCTCTGACGAGCGTGGAACGAGGGGCGAAACTGCTCTGGATTCACTGGCCTCTTCGCCCAATGAGCTATCCCGGATTTGCTGGATATCGCAAAATGGCACTGCAATTGGCTTATCAAAGCGAGGTTCTTCTTTCCCGCAACGGGTTTCTGGTCGTAGAAGCGCAGGATTTTCGGGAAGAAGATAAACTTATCCCGGCAGGCCTCCTGCTCTATGAAGCGCTTGCATCAAAGCCTGATCTTGCGTTAAAGGAGATCGTCATTGTTGTGCCCGAAGATCCTTTTGAAGCCGAACCTTCGGAGCCAGGTCTGACGATCATTCATAAGTATCTACTGATATATCTAAAAAAATAAGGGGGTAATTATGTCCACCTGGCCCGGTCTTCACCCCGTCTACACCACCTCCCAAAATATCGTTATCTATGTCTGCAAAGGAGGCAAGTCCCAGTTCAACTTTAAGGTCCAATACAGGGAGCCCGGCAAAAGGGTCAGAACTCCCAAGCACATTCATCTTATCATTGATTTATATATGAAAAAAGTGGGCAACCGGGAATTGACCTTTCAACTGGTTGACCATCTCCTTGATAACATCATCCGGAAAGTTCGTCCTTCGTCCAGTAACCCTCCCTCCCTACAAATCTTTCAACCCAACCACGTTGTTCAGTTCCAGGCACTGGATAGGTATGGCGAGTATTCAGTTGAGTTCCTGCTGATCCTTGCGGAGTTGATTATTATTCAGGAGAAAACAAATTATCCGCAGGGCACAATGACGGAAACCCTTTTCCGACTCTTCCGGGAAGAGGCGGATATCTTCTCGGTGGTCAGCGCGGCCACATTTCGGGGGAGGAGATGAGTCGGAGGATCTTCTGATACGACC
>CAKZOY010000117.1 GCA_937138275.1 uncultured Chloroflexota bacterium | reverse complement strand
TGGGTTGGCTGGGCCGCGCTGGCACTGGCCCTCTCCGTCCCCTTAACTTTTGTGCTCTACTTGCATATTCCTTTCCGCCCTGATTTAAACCGGACGGAATTCCCGTTGAGCCAGGCGGCGTGGCTGGTGCTCATCTATCTGGACCTGGTGATCCCCTTCTTCCTTTCCGGTATCGTCCTCTCCCTGGCCCTCTCCGCCTGGTCGGAGCAGGCCGGACGGGTCTACTGGGCAGACCTGATGGGCGCCTCCCTGGGCTGCCTGGGGAGCATCCTGGTGCTGAAAGCACTGGGTGGCGCGGGGGCCGTCCTGGCGGCGGGCGCGATCGCCGGACTGGCTGGGCTGGTGTTTGTCTGGAATCCAGGCCGGGGACGGCTGGTGGGTGTTCTGGTGGCGCTGTTCTTGATTGCCCTTGTGGGGGGAAACGCCCGCTACGGCTGGATTGAGGTCACGGCGAGCAAAACCGGCGGGGAGGAGGGGCCTCGCGCCTATGAAAAGTGGAATGCCCATTCCCGCGTTACTGTCTATGAAATCAATTATAGCCCCTTCTTCTGGGCGATCAGCAGCATCGGATGGGAGCGGGCGATCCAGCAGGGCGCTATGGGCCATCGGCTTCTCCTTATCGACGCCGTCGCAGGAACGCCTATTCAGGAATTCCACGGTGACCTTTATTGGGTTTCCTCTCTGCGCTACGACCTGACCTCTTTCGTCTACCACCTGGTGGAGAAGCCGGAGACGCTGGTCATCGGCCCCGGCGGGGGGCGAGACGTTCTGGCGGCGCTGGCTTCCGGCGCGCCTCATGTCACCGCCGTGGAGGTCAATCCGGCGGTGGTGGAAGCGGTACGGGGTCCCTTCGCCGAGTTCGCCGGTCATCTCTACGACCGCCCCGATGTGACCCTGGTGGTAGAGGATGCACGCGGTTTCATTGACCGCAGCCCTCACCGTTACGACGTCATCCAGGCCTCTCTGATAGACACCTGGGCCGCCGGAGGATCGGGGGCGTTTGCCCTATCCGAGAACAGCCTCTACACCGCCGAGGCGTTCCAGACTTACTACGAACATCTCACCGACCGGGGCATCCTTTCCGTCTCCCGGTGGTATCTGCCGGGGCGGCCCGCCGAGACGCTGCGCCTGATCTCCACCGGGATGGCGGGGTGGAAGCGCGCTGGTGTCGCCGATCCCCGCCAGCACGTGGCGGTCATCGCGCATTATGTTGCCAGCAACC
>CAKZOY010000116.1 GCA_937138275.1 uncultured Chloroflexota bacterium | reverse complement strand
TTGCACGTCACCATCCCGGTGCGGATGGATGATGGGACGGTGAAAGTCTTTCACGGCTTCCGCGTTCAGTACAACGACGCCCGCGGCCCCTGTAAGGGGGGTATTCGCTATCATCCCGAGGAGACGATTGATACAGTGCGTGCGCTGGCGGCGTGGATGACCTGGAAGACCGCGGTGATGGACCTGCCGCTGGGTGGCGGCAAGGGCGGTATCGTCTGCAACCCCAAGGAGATGTCTCTCGGCGAACTGGAGCGGCTCAGCCGGGGCTACATCCGGCAGGTGGGCCGCATCCTCGGCGAGGAGACGGACGTCCCGGCCCCCGATGTCTACACCACGCCGCAGATTATGGCCTGGATGATGGACGAGTATTCCGTCATGCGCGGGTACAATGTCCCTGGGGTCATCACCGGCAAGCCCATCCCCCTGGGCGGCTCCCAGGGCCGCGGCGACGCTACCGCGCGCGGTGGGATGTACTGCATTCGGGAAGCGGCGAAGGTGCTGGGCATTGACCTGAAAGGTGCTACCGCCGCTGTCCAGGGATACGGCAACGCCGGGCAGTATGCGCACATCCTTGGACAGGACCTGCTGGGCCTGAAAGTGGTCGCCGTCTCCGACTCCAGGGGTGGTATCTATAACCCCGATGGGCTGGATCCGAAAGCAGTTATCGCCCACAAGGACGCGACCGGCTCGGTGATGGACTTCCCTGGAGCGAAGAACATCACCAACGCCGAACTGCTGGAACTGCCCGTCACGGTGCTGATCCCCGCGGCAATGGAGAACCAGATTACCGGCGCCAATGCCGGGAACATCCGGGCCCGTATTGTGGCGGAACTGGCTAACGGCCCCACCACCCCGGAGGCGGATGCCATTCTCTACCAGAACGGCGTCTACGTCATCCCCGACTTCCTGTGCAACGCCGGTGGGGTGACCGTCTCCTACTTTGAGCAGGTCCAGAACGCCTACGACTACTATTGGGACCTGGAGACGGTGCACGAGCGGCTGGACAAGAAGATGACCGCGGCGTTCCACGCGGTGCACAGGACCGCTCAGGAGTACCAGGTGAACAACCGGATGGGGGCATACATCGTTGCCGTCAGCCGGGTCGCGGAGGCCTGCAAACTGCGCGGTTGGGTGTAGTTTTCCCCTGAACAGAGGGATTTGCAAATCGCTCGGGCCGTATGGTCCGAGCGATTTGTATTATAAGCCACAGAAACACACAGATTTTTTCCTTAACTATATTGATAATGGCAGATTCTAAATTATAATGACAAACTCTGCGTTAAAAGTATAAATGGTATTATCCAATTCGGCTTCCGGTCGAAAGAGGTCCCCTGGTGAGCCGAAAGAAATTGGGCCCCACCCCCCCGCCCCCCTCCCCGTTGAGGGCGGACGGATCGTCCGCCC
>CAKZOY010000115.1 GCA_937138275.1 uncultured Chloroflexota bacterium | reverse complement strand
GAAGCCGAATTGGATAATACCATTTATACTTTTAACGCACAGTTTGTCATTATAATTTAGAATCTGCCATTGTCAATGTACAAACTTTATCAGGAGTGTGCTTCCCATGCCGTACGTGATCACCGAGGAATGCATCCAGTGCGGGGCCTGTGTCGCCGGTTGTCCTACCGGCGCGGCGAAGGAAGGGGAATCGCGGAATTATATTGACGTCTCCATCTGCATTGAATGCGGTACCTGCGAGCAGAACTGCCCCGTAATGGCGATCATCTTCGTAGACGAACCCGCCCCTCAGGCAAACAGTTGATCTTTATAACATCCAATCTAAGACCAGGGAGTCCTTCAACCGTTGCTCACTGTTGAAGGATGTTTCTGATAAATTTTAGGAGGTGTACTATGGACAAATTGCCCTTCGTGGCTGCCAAAGATGTGGGGGGAGAGGAGCGGATTCCTCCGCGCGTCTCCAAACTCCTGTTGAGCCCGAAGACCGTCGGCACCCGAAACGTCTCTATGGGACTGAACATCACCGCCGTGGGGAGCATGATTCCGGACCACGTTCACGAGGATTCGGAGGAGGTGATGTTCATCATCAGCGGTCGCGCGAAACTGGTCATTGAAGGCGAAGGGGAATGGGAAGTGGGTCCCGAAACGGCCATTTATACTCCCGTCGGCAAACGCCATCGCCTGGAAAACATCGGCGATGAGCCGCTGAAACTGGTGTGGGTGTACACCCCTCCCCTACCCCAACACTATGAATAACCCCGGATGAGCATACGCTCAGCCACTAAACCACCATACCATAGGAGGTCATATTATGTTTGAAGAAACCCGTAAGTATCTGAAATCCCTGGGCTTGCCCGAAGGCGATCTGTACGACCTTCCCACGTCCACCCAGACTTTTCCGGATGGGGCGCAGTTCCGTATAGAGGTGCCGACGATTAACTCCGCCCAGGCCGTCGCCGCTCTGCTGGAAACCAGCGACAGGTTGGGTATCACCATCAACCGGGTGACGGAGACCTACGGCATCTTCCGGCACACCCGCGAGGAGTTGAAGGAGTACTGCCGGTTGTGTCATGATTACGGCGCGGAACTCCTGCTGTCGGTGGGGCCGCGCGCTACGTACGATACCAGCGCCACCGCACTTTCCCCGCAGGGCACCCGCATCGGTTATCGCCTGCGCGGTGTGGAGCAGGTCCTGCGCGCCGTGGAGGACATCAAACGGGCAATTGACATCGGGTGCCGCGGGTTTGTCATCTACGATGAGGGATTGCTCTGGCTGGTCGCCCAGATGCGCAAAGACGGCCTGCTGCCCAGCGAGGTGGTCTTCAAAGTGTCCGCCCATATGGGGTATTCCAACCCGCTTTCGTTTCGCATTATGGAGAGCCTGGGCGCCGATTGCATCAACCCGGTTCGCGACCTGCAACTCCCGATGATCGCGGCCCTGCGCGCGGCGGTGAAGGTGCCCATTGATGTCCACACCGACAACCCGCCGGGATCGGGAGGGTTTATCCGTGTGTATGAAGCGCCGGAAATCGTCCGCATCGCCGCCCCCGTCCACCTGAAGACGGGGAACTCGGTGGTCAGTGCCCACGGGCAGATCACTTCCGCGGAGGACGGCAAGCGCATGGCGGCCCAGGCTGCTATCGTGCTGGAGATGGTCTCCAAATACTACCCGCAGGCCAGGCAGAGCCCGCGCAGGTCCCCTGATCTGCGTATCCCGCAGGTGTAGCAGCAGTACGACTGCAAAGCGGGTGCAAGAGGGGTTGGGGGCGGGCAGCCGAAGGCTACCCGCCCTGAAACCGTCTCTTGTCCCCGCATAGAGATCGCGCCTCACCCGGTTTGGGGTGCGCGCGTTGATACAAGGAGAGTATGATGGGTGAGTGGAAATTGCCACCTCCGGGTGGACATATGGATAAGCCAACCGGGATCTACTTCCAGACTATGACCAAAGCGGAAGTTGAAGAACGTTTGAAGGTGAATGATATCATCATCATCCCGGTCGGCAGTACGGAAATGCACGGGGACGCTCAGCCCTTCGGCGAGGACACCTTTCTGGTGACCCGTATGGCGGAGGTGGTCGCGCAGGCAACGGGATGTACGGTGGCGGAGCCCATCTGGTACGGCTCTCATCCCCAAAACCATCTGGGGATGCCCGGCACTATTGTCGTGCCGGAAGACACTTTCATCGCATATCTCCGGGCAGTGATTGCCGGCTTCTGGAACGCGGGATTCCGCAAACAGATTCTGCTGAACGGTCACGGGCAGGAGGAGGTCATTCCGCTGGCCCTTCACCAGTTCGCCAAAAAGTATCAGGTCCCCTGTATGCTGGTCTCCCTGCACTGGCCCACGGTCATCCACGACTATCTGAAGGACAAAGAGCATGGGGGACCCTTTGATACCCCGTTCCGGCATGCCGATGAGGCGGAGTGTTCCTACGCGATGGCGCTTTTCCCGGAAATGGTGAAGATAGAGCGCGCGGTGGATACAAAGCCCGAAGGCTTTATGCCACCGGACCACGTGGACAAAGGGGGCGATGTATACCATGCGCCGATCAAGGGGCATGAACAGGTCGGGTTTGGGGGACTGGAAGTGATTATGACCCCGGAAGGCGTACTGGGCAAGCCGTCCCTTGCAGACCCGGCGAAAGCGCTTCCTGGTTTGTATGCTCTCTTTGACTACATGGTGCGCCTGATCACCGATATCCTGGAACGGTTCCCGCCCGGCAAGTTGCCCCCGATTGAGAAAGTCACGATGCGCGACCGCGAAGAGATAGAGGCAGTATTGAGGGGTCCCTTCCGGGGAGGGAAACATCTGTATACGATTTGCTACCCGCCCTGATGCGGGAAAAAGTAACCGTTGTTGCGGTGGCTTTGTCGCCGCAACAACGGTTACGTGCGTTTCTTTCCGACGGCGCGCGTATTCCCTTCTTCCCGCAAACCCCACACCCAGACTATCCAACAAAGCAGCGGAGGTTCTCCTATGGATAAAATCCTGCGCGTGGATATGAATCATCTCCAAATCCGCTGGGAGCCGGTGCCTCAGGAGTACGAACAGTTCGGCGGCAGGGCACTGATTGCCCGGATTATGTTATCCGAAGTGCCACCATTGTGTGAACCGTTGGGCCCTTATAACAAATTGATTTTCGCTCCCGGCCTGCTGGGCGGCACCCCCGTCTCCAGTGCCGGTCGGCTCTCGGTCGGCGGCAAGAGCCCCCTGACAGGCGGGATCAAAGAGGCAAACGCAGGTGGCAACGGGGCCCGGGACATCGCCCGTCTGGGGATCAAGGCGATTATCGTGGAAGGCCTGCCAGCCGATGGGAAAATGTACGTGCTGTACCTCGCCAATGGCCGGGCCGAACTGGTCCCCGCCGACGAATGGCGCGGATGGGGCACGTATGCGACCTCGGCGGAAGCCCAAAAACGCTGGGGGGAACATTGCACCGTCATTTCTATCGGGCCGGCCGGGGAGATGCGCATGCGGGGTGCCGGTATCGTCGTGACCGGGCACGAAGAACAGATCAGCCGCGTGGCTGCCCGGGGTGGACTGGGCGCCCTGATGGGCAGCAAAGGCCTCAAGGCGGTGGTTCTGGATGCCTCCAACGCGCCACCGCTTCCCCTGGCGGACGCCGAACTCTTCCGCGACGCGGCCGGTCGGTTTGCGAAAGCGCTCCTGGAAAACCCCCGCACCGGGCGCACCGGCTCTATGCACGTCTACGGCACATCGGGCATCTTCGCCATTGTCAATGAAATCGGCGCGCTGCCGACCCGAAACTTCCGGGAGGGGCGCTTTGAGAAGGTCCAGGAACTGAGCGGCGAGCGCTTGCGCGAGACCATCCTGCAGCGGGGAGGGAAAATCGGCACAGCCTGTATGCCCGGCTGCGTGATCGCATGCTGCAATGCATTCGTGGATTCGGATGGTCAGGTTATCGTGTCCACATTGCAGTACGAAACGCTGGGCATGCTGGGCTCCAATCTGGGCATCGGTTCGCTGGACGACGTGGCCCGCCTCAACCGGATGTGCAACGACCTGGGCCTGGACTCTATAGAGATGGGGGCAGCACTGGGCGTGGCGGCGGAGGCGGGACAGGCTCAGTTCGGAGATACTGAGAGTTTCGTCGCCCTGCTCCAGGAGGTTGCCGCGGGGAGCCCGCTGGGCCGCGTGTTGGGTCAGGGGGCGGCGACCACCGGAAAAATGTTCGGAATGCTGCGCGTACCGGTCGCCAAAGGACAGGCCATGCCCGCCTACGACCCGCGCGCGCTGAAGGGCAACGGGGTCACCTACATCACGTCTCCGATGGGAGCGGACCACACGGCGGGCAACGCCTTCGGTATCCGGGATAAAGTGGACCCTCTCTCGGCAACGGGACAGTGCGCGCCGTCCCTGGAACTTCAACTGGGCGCTGTGATGCTGGATAGCACCGGTCTGTGCCTCTTCGCGCGGCCGCCCGTATACGCAGACCCCCAACTGATGGTGGACCTCATTAACGGGCGGTTCGGTTGGGGATGGACGGTGGAAAGTCTGAAAGAATTCAACAAAGCGGTGCTGCGGATGGAACTGGAGTTTAACCGGAGGGCAGGTTTTACGGATGCCGATAACCGGATTCCAGAATATATGTTGACAGAACCGCTACTGCCTCATGGGACCGTTTTTGACGTACCGACTTCGGAGATAGATGCCATCTTTTCGGGCCTGTAGCGTTATATCCCTGCGGAAATTTTTGATGGGAAAACGGGTCGGGCGGGCGGCAGAACCGCCCGCCAAACCGCACCCGATTCCGGCCCCAGGAGCGACTTTCTATGAGCAATAACGTGATACGGATCCCTGCGGAGAAGTTACAGGCAGCATGCCAGCGCATTCTGGAAAAGGTGGGCGTCCCGCCGCAGCAGGCGGCAATCATCGCTGAGGCGACGGTGGAAGGAGACCTGCGCGGGGTGGAGTCCCACGGCGTATTGCGTTTGCCGGCCTACGTCCACCGGGTACAGCGGGGGCTGATGAGCCCGGTGACGAACCTGTTGACGGTCCGGGAACGGGGAGCCGCGCTGCTGGTGGATGCCCAGCGAGGCTTTGGGCAGGTTGCCGGTGTGCAAGCGATGGACATCGCCGTAGAAAAGGCCCGCCAGTACGGCATCGGGATGGTCGCGGTGCAGAATGCCAACCATTTCGGCGTGGCGGCCTACTACGCGATGCGCGCCCTGCCGCACAGGATGATCGGCCTACTGGCCTCCAATGCCGCTCCCAGTATGGCCGCGTGGGGAGGGGCGAAAGCCGTTCTGGGGACCAACCCGATCTGTATCGCCATCCCCACGGGTCTGGATGTGGATATTGTGCTGGATATGGCGTCCTCCCAGGTTGCCCGCGGCAAAATCCGCCTGGCAGCGACCAGGGGGGAATCCATTCCCCTGGGCTGGGCGCTGGATGCTCAGGGGAATCCGACGCAAGACCCGGCGGAGGCATTAAAGGGAACCCTTCTCCCGATGGGCGGCCCGAAGGGATACGGCCTGGCTCTGGCGGTAGAAGTGCTGGCTGGCGTAATGACCGGCTCGGATTTCAGCGTGCATCTGGCATCAGTCCACGACTTAGACCGGCCCACGTCGGTGGGTTTCGTTGTGCAAGCGATAGATTTGACCACATTTATCGCCTGGGACGAATTCGTCTCCCGAATGGAATCGCTGGTGCAGGAAATCCGCAACTCCCCGCGGGCGCCAGGGGTGGAACGCATCTATCTGCCCGGGGAGATTGAGTGGCGGAAATCCCAGGAGCGAAGACGGGCCGGTGTGCCCGTTGCCCGTTCGGTGCTCCGAGAACTTCTCGGTTTGGCCGAGGAGGTTGGGGTAGTACTGGACCTGCCGGCTGCCTGAAATGCTTTTCGGGCCTTTTTGTTAATCCGTACTCTAATTCGGACCGCCTCTACAAACCCCATACCCCATCCCTTGCAGGTAGGTTCTTTCACCCTCAGCGCGCCAGGAGCAAAAAGAAGATTCTCGTGTTGGGCGGCTTCGCCGCCCAACACGAGAATCAGATGGCATTGCGCCCTTTCGCCCGCCAAAAACGGCGACTGTTGCGCCTTGAAAAACTAACCGGGCAATATGGTCCCCCTAATTTGACGATTCCGGCGCTATACGTGTGCCCCTCCCCCCTGCCCCCCTCCCCGTTGAGGGCGGACGGATCGTCCGCCTACGGCCGCACGGGGAGGAAAGGGCAAGGACAAGCCTTGCCCTTACGGGGGTTTGGGCGCTGGCGGCCTTCGGCCGCCAGCGCCAAAACCTTTATTTTTCTCCCCCTTCTCCCCCGTCGCGGCGGGGGAGAAGGGGGCTGGGGGGATGAGAGGGCGCTAATATCCGCCAACAGGTGATTCCTGGTATTGCTGGAATAATTTGTCCATTTACAAAAGCGCCCTTTTTCTCATCATTAGCCCTGCCGGGCGGGGCGAGAAGGGCTGCCCAAAAAACCTGCCCATATGAGCCCCTGCCCGTGTGGCGACGCCGCACAGAGAGGGGGATTTTTGTTAGGGTTTTAGCGCCGGTGGCCTTCGGCCGCCTGCCCTGAAACCCGTTCCCTACCATGTCCGAACCTCAGGAAAGAAAAGTTGCGGGCTGGCTCAATTGCGGTACAATCTGAATGAAAGGAGGTGAACGATGGTCACACGGTTCTTAGAACGAAGTCTGTTGTTCGGCCTGGGATTGCTGACCGTCACCCGCGAGAAGGTCGTCCAGTTTGTGGATAAGATGGTGGAAGAGGGCGAAATCCGCGCCGAGGAAGCCCCGAAGGTGGTGGAGAAAATCATCGCCCGGGGAGAGGAAGAGCGGGAAGCACTGCGCAAGATGGTGCGGCAGGAAATAGAACGCTGGGCCCCCCCTTCCCGCCAGGACGTGGAGGAACTCAAACAAAAGGTGGACGAACTGACCGCCCGGGTGGAGGAACTCTCCCGGCCGCGCGGGCGGCGCAAAGAGGCCGAGGAATAGTTGAAACTGGCACAACTTTTCCCGTTTTTGCGAAAAAAGCCGCCGCGCCTGGGCCTGGCGCTCAGCGGGGGCGGGGTGCGCGGCCTGGCCCACATCGGCGTCCTGAAAGTCCTGACCGAGGCCGAAATCCCCATCCACGTCATCACCGGCACCAGCGCCGGTGGCCTCATCGGCGCCCTCTACGCGGCCGGCCTCTCCCCCCAGCAGATAGAGGAAGAAGCCCTGCGGATGGCCTCCCCCCGCCGCCTGCTCCCGCTTCTGAACCGCTCGCTCCCTTTCCGCGGCCTCCTCTCCGCCCAGAAAGTGACCGAATACCTGGAATCCCTGCTGGGAGACATCACGTTTGACCAGTTGCGCATCCCGCTGGCCGTCGTGGCCGTAGACCTGGTCACCGGTCAGAAGGTGGTCCTGAACGAGGGGCGGGTGGTGGATGCTGTGCGGGCAACGACGGCCCTCCCCGGCCTCATCAGCCCGCTGGAACGGGACGGGCAACTGCTGGTGGACGGCGGGCTTCTGGATAACCTCCCCGCCGACGTGGCGCGCCGGATGGGGACAGAGCGGGTCGTCGCCGTGGACATCTCCACCGACGATATATCGGTCTCTTCGCTGATGGAAGAACTCCGGCGCCGCCCCTTCATCCCGGAGAGTCTGGCCGAAATGGCCGATGTCCTCTGGCGCTCGCTGGTGGTGATGATGCGGGATGTCAACCGGCGCAGTATAGAGGAGGCCCGCCCCGAACTGCTCATCCGGCCCGCCATCCCAACCGGGGTCACCGTCCTCACCGGCCTGGGCCGGGCGGCAGAGGTGATCGCCGCGGGGGAAGAGGCCATGCGCGCGGCCCTCCCCCGCCTGAGAGAACTCCTGGGCCAGCGATAGCAAACCTGCGCTGCGAATTCGTCTGTGCGGCAAACCGCTTCGGGGGAGCAGCGCGCCGGTGAGAAGTGGGGTTCGTGGGGGTAGTGGAGCCGCTCCCCCAAAAAACCGCTTCTCCACCCTCCCCTGCATAAGAGGGTGTTGCAACTTGAAAAATTAGCGGATATTAGCACCCCCTCATCCCCCCGGCCTCCTTCTCCCCCGCAAGCGGGGGAGAAGGGGGAGAAAAAATTATGGGTTTTGGCGCTGGCGGCCTTCGGCCGCCAGCGCCAAAACCTTTACAAAATCCGCCCTCAACGGGGGGGCAGGGGGGAGGGGCGCACATATAGCGCCGGAATCGTCAAATTCAGGGGGGCCACATTACCCGATTCATTTCTCAAGGTTCAAAACCCCCTGGCTCACCCAGAAATCACAATTTCTGGAATTCCTGAGATTCGTCGCCAGCACCTCTGCGGAGAATTATGACGCTCCTACCGATTCGGGGCGTGCGCCACCTGCGCCGCTTCCAGCAGATCGCCCAAATCCTGGTGCGCCACGGCTTCGGCGAACTGGTGGACCTTCTGGGAGCAGTCCCCCCGATTTCCTCCCGCCTCCTTCGCCGCCGGGTCATCACCGGCACTCCCCAGCGCCTGCGGATGGCCCTGGAAGAACTGGGGCCCACTTTCGTGAAGTTGGGACAGGTGCTGAGCACCCGCCCGGACCTCCTCCCACCGCCCTATATCGCCGAACTGGCGAAACTCCAGGATACCGTCCCCCCGGCCCCGTGGGAACCCGTGCGGGCCCAACTGGAGGCCGAACTGGGCGCGCCGATGGAGGAGGTCTTCGCCACGTTTGACCCCGAACCCCTGGCGGCGGCGTCGCTGGCCCAGGTCCATGCCGCCACCCTCCCGGATGGCCCCGAGGTCGTGGTCAAGGTCCAGCGCCCCAACGTGGAGGCCGTCATCAGCGTGGACCTGGACATCCTGGCCGACGGGGCCCGTCTCCTCCAGGAGCGCACCCCGCTGGGAGAGATATACGACCTGCCGGGCATTGTGGAGGAATTCACCGCCACCCTGCGGGCGGAACTGGATTTCTACCGCGAAGGACACAACGCCGACCGCTTCCGGGAGAACTTCGCCGACGAGCCCTATCTCTACATCCCCAGAGTCTACTGGGAATACACCACCCGCCGCGTGCTGGTGCTGGAACGCATCCGCGGGATCAAGATAGACGATATCGCCGCCCTGGACGCGGCCGGGTACGACCGGCATCGCATCGGCCTGCACGCGGCGCGAATGATTATCAAGGAGGTGCTGGAGGACGGCTTCTTCCACGCCGACCCCCATCCCGGCAATTTTGTCATCATGCCCGGAGAAGTGATCGGGGCGATGGATTTCGGGATGGTGGGGTATCTGAGCCACCGCCTGCGCGCTGACCTGATCCGCCTCTATGTTGCCACCGTTCAACTGGACGAGGAGGCCATCGTGGACCAGTTCATCCGTATGGGGATCGTCGGGGGGGCGGTGGACCGGGTGGGACTGCAGCGAGATATCGGGCGGCTGCTGCGCAAGTACCAGGGGCTGCCGCTCAAGGCCATCCGCGCGCGGGAGATCGTAGAGGAAGCGATGCCCCTTGCCTTTCGTCACCGCCTGCGGGTGCCCTCCGACCTCTGGCTGCTGGGTAAGACGCTGGGGATGATGGAGGGAGTAGGGCTGAAACTGGCGCCCGATTTTGATATATTCACCGTCTCCCGGCCGTACGTGCGAAAGTTCATGCGGGAGATGGCTTCTCCGCGAGCCTGGGGGCCATCGGTACTGCGCGGGATGGGGGACTGGGTCCAGTTGATGGAGATGCTCCCCCGCACGGGAATGCAATTGCTGGCCCGCGCCGAACGGGGAGAGTTAGAAGTCGCCCTGCGGCATCAGGGGCTGGACCGGGCGCTGGTCTACCTGGACCGGCTGGCGAACCGGCTTTCTCTCAGTCTGTTGCTGGCGGCGCTGATCGTGGGGCTGGCGCTGCTGGTGCCGGCCTTTCATCTGGCCGAGCGGGGCGGGTTCGTCACCGCGCTGGTCATCTTCGGCTTTGCCCTGGCAGCCCTGCTGGGGCTCTGGCTGGTTATCTCCATCCTTCGCTCCGGACGGCGGTGAGGGAAAAAGTTGACGGTCACCCTGAAGGTGACCGTCAACTGCGCCTTACAGTCGCTCGTCCGCCCCAATGGGCATCATCACCAGCCCGCTGATGACCTTGGGGTAGAAGTCGGTGGACTTCTGCGGCATCTTCTCTCCCGCCGCCGTGCAGGCGCGCACCTGCTCCATCCGCGTCGGGTTCATCACCAGGAGGAACTGCGCCTGACCCTGATCCACCGCCGCGTAGCCGGGGTTGGGGTCGCGCAGGTAGTCCAGGTTCTCTTTCCGCTCCACCGCCCCTTTGTCTATCCCCAGCACCCGCTCAATGAACAGTTCGTGCAGGACGACCACATCCAGCAGCCGCCAATCGGGGGCGCGGTCGGGGAGGACGCGTTCCATAATCGCCGGATCGCGCAGCGTCAGCACGGCGTAGGACCCGTCGTAGAAGCCGAAGCGCGGGCGAAGAGGTTCCGCCGCCCGCACCATTGCCTCCATCACCGCCCGGTCCGCTACCGGCGTCACCTCAAAGTACTCCTTCGCTCGCTCCCGCGCCTCCGCGCCCTGCATCCGCCCGTAGGAGTGGACCAGCCGATGAGTGGGGAGGATGACCAGTCCCGGATCGCTCATGCTGACCAGGGTGACCAGGGTGAAGTTGAAGGCGGCATTGGCGAGGGCATCGGGGTGCTGCTGGCGCATCTCCTCGCGGTAGTTCAGCATCGTCTCGTAGCGGTGGTGACCATCGGCGATGATGAGGTTACGCTTGGGGGCCATCTCTTCCACCACCGCCCCGATGATGGCAGGGTCGTCCACAGCCCAGAACCGGTTTTCCACCGCCGTCTCAATGACCCGTTCGTGGGCCACCTGCGGGGGACGGGCCTCCAGGTAGGGCTGCAGGATGCCCTTGACCCGATTGCCCTCGTCCGGGTAGAGGATGAAGACGGGCTCCCAGGCGAAGGCGGTGGCGCGGGTCAGGTTCAGACGGTCTACCTTGGGGCCGCTGAGGGTGCGCTCGTGGGGGAGAATGACCCCTTCCTCAAAAGGAGTCAGCTGGAGAGCGGCCGCCAGCCCCCGACGGGTATAGGTTCGGCCGTCGGGTGTGGTGAAAACCTGCTCCAGGGCGTAAAGGGATGGGCGCTCATCCCGCACCAGAATCCCCTCCGCCAGCCAGGTCTGGCCGTAGCAACGGGCGCGGGTGTATACGTTGTCCGTGTCCGTATCGTAGGGGGTGCGTTTCCCCAGGATGATGCGGACGAAGTTGTAGGGGTTCAGTCCGTAGTAGCGGGCCTGCTCCGGGTCGTGGATGCGGTCGTAGGGCTGGGTGACGACAGTGGAGAGGTCGCCGATTTTCTCCGAATTGTAGCGAATGCCCCGAAACGGTCGGATGACAGCCATGGGCACCTCCTATGATGGCCACTCCGTCGGCACCAGCGCGCAGCAGGAGACAATCTCTTTGGCGGCCTTGGGGTAGCGCATGATTTTCATCATGTTGCCCTGAACCTTCATCTTGCGGGTCATCATCCCCTGGATGGGGTCCAGTTTCCCCTCAATGACCTGCCGCCAGATGGAGAAGGGCGCGCTGATGGTGAACTCCGCCTCCCGTTCCGTGGGGCTGCTGATCATCGCCGCGTCGGTGCTCTTGCCGTGATAGAGTCCCAGGAACAGGTAGGCGGTCTGGGGATACGCCTCGTCCGGCTCTATGATGAAAATGAAGTCGCCCTCCCAGTCTTTGGCCGACTTCTCGTAGGCCTCGCTGGCGTTCAGTTGGCGGGAGAGTTCTTTGATCCATTCGTCCGAAGGGAATTTGAAGGCCATTGGGTTTCCTCCTTGCTGGGAAAAGGATGGGGTTACTGTCGCACACCGGTTTACCGGTCTGGGGATAATATATCCCAATTCCGGCGGAACGCAAGCGGGTTAATCCTCCCGGTAGGCAATGCGCGCCAGCAGGATGCTCAGGCCGTAGAGGACGGTCAGGGGGGCCATCACCAGGGCCATGTTGATGGGGTCGCCGGTGGGCGTGACTAAGGCGGCCAGAAGGGCGATCAGGAAAACCGCCACCCGCCAGTTGCGCAGGAGCGTCCGGGGGCTGACCAGGCCGACTTTCGCCAGGAAGAAGATGAGAAGGGGCATTTCAAAACTGACCCCCACCCAGAACATCAGACCGGTGACGAAGGAGATGTAGTTTGCCGGGCGGGGGCGGGTGGGGATGGGGGCAAGTCCCAGAAGCGCCGGGACGGCCGTCGGCAGCATCACGAAATAGGCAAATGCGGCGCCGGCAACGAAGAGGAGCGTCGCCGCCGGAGCAAGCAGATAGACGTAGCGCTTTTCGTGAGGGAGCAGGCCGGGGCCGATGAAGCGCCAGAGTTGATAGACGATGACCGGCATCGCCAGGATCACCCCGCCCAGCAGAGCAACCTGCATAAACACGCCGAGGTTTTCCGTGACCTCAATGGCTTCTAACTTCTCCAGCCCTCCCACCGGCCGGGCCAGCCACTCTAAGAAGCGGTTCACGAGGAAACTGCTGGCAATCGTCGCCACAGCCAGCGCGATGAGGGCCCGAAACAGGCGCTGGCGAAGTTCTTCAATGTGTTCCAGAAGAGGGCGGGGTTCGGCGTCCTTTTTCTTCATCCGGCGAAGTCGTCGGTAGGCTCAAGGGTGTTCGGAAGCGTTGACATCTCGGGGGCGACCTGGGAGGGATCAGAGAGGGAGCGAATCGTTTCCTGGGTTTCTCGGACCTCCTGGGCGATTTCCCTCAGGCTGGGCTGCAGACCGCCGACGGTCTCTCGCTGCAGGCTCTCTCCCTGGCGGGCGATATCCTGCAAGGTGGGCTGGACGGCGCGCATCGTCTCTTGCTGGAGGGCCTGCACTTCCTGCATCACGTCTCGCTGGACGGCGCGCCATTCCTGCTGAAGACGGGCCGCGAAGCGACCTGCCTGCTGAATCCACTCCACGGCCCGTCTCGGACCCACCAGCAAGATTGCCAGCAGGATCAGGAAGAAAACCTCTCCCGATCCGAGGTTCAGAAAGTCCATTTCGCCTGTTCAGGTTGCGATGTTTCAGGCCTTGGGTTCTTCCTTCGTCCCCTCAGGCTCGTCTCCCTTGCCGGAGAGGGCCTCCCGGAAGTTCCGGATGCCTTTCCCCAGATCGGCGCCCAGTTTCCCCAGGCGACCCACTCCGAAGAGCAGGAGAATGATGAGCAGAAGGATCAGCCATTCCCATCCTCGGATAAATTGCATGGGTTTTCACCTCCGGAGGATTCCTGCATTCTGAACCTGCAAATGCTTCAGTAGTATTTTACCACTGCAAACACCATTCGGCAAATGCGGGCATAGATTGACAATGGCAAATTTTAAGTTATAAAACAAAAATTGGTGGCTGTGCCCTTTGAAAAGGCCGCTGGCAGGGCAAAAGCCAACGGGCTATCGCCTTGGCGGCGC
>CAKZOY010000114.1 GCA_937138275.1 uncultured Chloroflexota bacterium | reverse complement strand
GGACGCCACTCCGCGGGCGCTTCGTGGCTGACTACGAACATAACTGTTCACCGCAAAGTCGCAAAGGACGCCGAGAAATTCTCCCTGTGGAGAACCGCTGGACGTTCTACCAAAGCATAAGGACTCGGCGCTCTCTGCGTCTCAGCGGTGAAATGTGAAACCCTGCCTTTCACGGAACAGAGATGCGGGTTGTTGCGAAACTGACGATTCTGTTCATCGGGATACTGGTATGTGTCGGGGGGATGAGACCAGTGCCTTCTCCGAACCCTTTCCCCGTTTCCGTCCCCGTCACTCTGGAGGGGAACCCGTCCTCTAAACCGGCGACATTTACTCCGAAACCATCTCCTTCCACCGCGCGGAGGACGCCCTCGGTATCTCCCGTTCCCCCCACGCCATCGCCGACCCCGCAGACCACCCCTGAGGTCGTCTTCGCGCCCCCGCCGGGCCGGGAATTCGCCACCCTGGACGACTTCTGGGATGGGAACGCCGAGTGGGTCCTGGAGGAGTTTGACACCGGCCTGCCGATGGGGGAATCCGATACCGTCTACCGGGGCGGGATGGAGTTCTGGTCGTACCTCCATGCCAGTTTCCGGTCCGCCGGGGTGCGCGATCAATGCGGCGACCCCGTGCCGTTCCCCGGCTGTGTCACCCTGTGGAAGAGCACCGATGGCGGACGCCACTTCGTCTTGGAAAAACCGGTTTGTCTGTTCCGATGCCGCACATGCCCCTGCGATTACTGGCGCGACCACGTCTGGCAGCAGCAGTACCCGCGGGTATTCTTTGACGCCAGCCGTGTGTATATGGTCTACGAGACGACTGGCGCCGTTTATCTGCGCACTTCTCCCGATGGCCTTCGCTGGACGGCCGCCACACCAATTCCCAGGACCGGCTGGCTCTGGCAGTGCTCGCGGCCGGAAGAACGGGTCGGCACCCATCCCTATGTGGCGAATGAAGCGGAATACGGGATATGTCTGGCCGGTGCGCCGCCGGGGATTTACGTGGAGGGCTCCCGACTGTACGTCTTCGTCGGACTGGGGCGGTCGCCGGGCCATATGGGCTGCCTGGTGGGGCACAAATTCAGCGGGGCTGCGGGCCTCCGGCGCTGTAGTTCCAATCCCCTCTTCGGCGCGGAGAACGGTTACGGCCCGCTGGACCTCGTCGGCGCGGGTGCCAACCCCTACTTTGAGTTCCGCACCATCTCCTCCGCCGACGTGGTCCGGGTGGGCCAGCGCTACTACATGGTCTACGAAGGGGTACGGGGACCGGGCCCCGGCGATGTGGGCGACACCCAGTTCGGACTGGGCCTGGCCCGGAGCGTGGGGCCGGAGATAGACGGGCCGTGGGAGAAGTACCCCGGCAACCCTATCCTGATGGACCTGCCGGGCAATATCGGCGTCGGGCATGGGGACCTCCTGGTTGTCGGTCCGGCAACGTATCTCTACACTGCCACCTCGCCCACCACCCGCGGCCGGTATGGGCTGGTGCGGAAGTGAACTTGTGGAGAGGAGGGCAAGATGAGCACTTACACCCGTCTGGACGATTGTCTTTCCATTCGTAACGGTCATCTGTTCATTGAGGAGTGCGACGCTGTAGAACTGGTGCGGCAGTTCGGTTCGCCTCTCTTCGTCTTCTCCGAAGACCAGATCCGCCGCAACACCCGTCGTTTCCAGAGCGCTTTTGAACGGGGCTGGCCCGATGGGCCGGTGAAAATGCTGCCCGCGGCAAAGGCCAACTGGATTCCGGCGATCCAGCGGATCATCGCCGGTGAGGGTTGCGGTTGCGACATCTACTCGCCAGGGGAACTGAAGGTGGCGCTGGAAGCAGGGTTTGACCCCGAGTTCGTTTCGGTCAACGGCGTGCCCAAGGACGAAGAGCACATCTACCGCTGCGTTGAGGCCAGCGTGCGCATTACGATAGACAGTCTGGAGGAACTGGACGTCATTGAGCGCGCGACCGGTGAAATGGGCCGTACCGCAAAGGTGCGCCTGCGACTGAAACCAACCCTATCCGGGTTCATCGCCCATTCCGATTTCGTCGGGGAGGGCCTGGTGCCGACCGACCTGGCCGCGATGGTATACAAGGGCGGGCTGACGAAAGACCAGGTCATCGCCCTGGGACGACGCATCCTGCCGATGGATTGGGTGGAACTGGTAGGATTCCACCAGCACCACGGACGGCATCATCGCTCCCTCCGGTACTGGGAGGAGCAGATGAAGGCCTTCGCGCGAGACCTGGGGGAGGTGTGCCAGGCACTGGGAGGATTCCAGCCCCGAGAGATTGACATCGGCGGCGGGTTCGCCGTCCCGCGCGACCCCTTTAACGCGGCAACCAACTACGCAGAGCCTCTGGGGTTCGCCGCGCTCCACGCCATCTCCAGAGCCCTCAAGCCCTTCGGCGATGAGGTGCGCTACGCGGTGCTGGCCCGACTGGTGGATACTCTCGTGAGCGAACCCAATCCCCATCCAGCACCATCTATTGAGGAGTACGCGGAAGTCTGTACCCGCACTCTGAGGCAGGAATTGCCACGCCACGGGATTCAGACCCGCGGGCTGATGCTCCAGGTGGAACCCGGCCGGGCCATCCACGGCAATGCTGGCATCCATCTGACGACGGTCCGCAATATCAAACCGGTTACCAGTCCGTTCCGGTGGAACATCATTGTCGTGGACACCACCGAGTTCTGGTTCACCGGAGGGCGTTACGAGCATCATCTCTTCCACTACGTGTTTGCCAACAAGGCGGATGCCCCGCTGGTGGGGAAGGCCGACATTGTGGGACGCAGTTGCTACGGCGACCGTCTGATGCCCATCGTACGGGTTCCAGAGGTGCAGGTGGGTGACATCCTGGCGCTGCTGGACACCGGGGCGTACCAGGAAGTCTCCATGAGCAACTTCAACGCCCTCCCCCGCCCGGCGGCAGTGCTGGTGACCGGCGATCGGGCCCATCTCATCCGCCGACGGGAGACTGTGGATGAGGTCTTTCGTCGGGACATCATTCCTCCCCACCTGCAGCGGCCGGCCGAGGAGACTGTAGAGCCAGCCCTGACGAGAATCGGAGGGGGGTGATACCGGGAGGCCCAGCACCTTCCGTACGAGGTATCCCCCGAACTCTATGCAATTCTGTGGCCCTCCCTTCTCCTTCCGTCCTTCTCCCAACCCGACCTTCGGCAACCCGTCTTTTGAGGACGCCCCGGTTCGGGTCCTTATCGTGCGCCTCTCGCCACTGCGGGATGTGGAAACTTCCTTTTCGCACCTGTTCCTGTTCCACGAGGTTCGGCGGGCATTGCCGGAGGCGTACGTGGATATGCTCTTCTTCCCCCCGGAGGATTCCTCTCCCGTGGGCGTCCAGTCCCGCCGCCCCCTGCGGGATTTCTCCACCGTCCTCATCTCCAACGCCTACACCCTGGAATTGATCAACCTCCCTGTGCTTCTGGGCTCCTCCGGCCTTCCCCTCTTTGCTGGCGAACGCGGGGAGGACGACCCGGTCCTCATTCTGGGCGGTTCCAACGCGATGGCTGCGCAGGCGGCCATCCGCGAGGACAGAGACGCGCTGGTGGACGGCATCTTCTTCGGCGAAGGGGAGGGGAGGGTAGGGGAGATCGTCGCCGCGCTGGCGCGGGGCGGAGGCGATCGGCGGGCGCGGCTGGAAACCGCCGCGCAGACGGGCGACGGGCTATGGGTGGCGGGTAGCCGTCAGCACACGGTGAAGGCCGTCTGCCGGCCTGCTCCCCATCTCCTCCCTGTCACCTATCCCATCCTCAACACTCCCGAGGCCCACACCGCCTACCTGCAAATTACCTGGGGCTGCCCGGCCTTCTGCTCCTTCTGCTTTGAGGGGTACGACCGTAAACCCTACCGGGAACTCCCCGCGGCCGACCTGGTGGATGTCGCCCGGCAACTGAAACGGATCCAGGGGGCGGAGGAGGTGAGCCTCTACAGTTTCAATTTCAACACCCACGGCGAAATCTTTGACCTGCTCCTGGAGTTGCACCGTCTCTTTGACCGCGTGGGGCTGAAGAGCCAGCGGGCCGACATCCTGCTCCGCACGCCGGGGCTGCTGGAGGCGGAACTGGCGGCGGAGAAGCGGGAGATCACCCTGGGGATTGAGGGGATCAGCGCCCGCCAGCGGGCCTTCCTGCACAAGAGTCTTGCTTCAGAAGATATCGTCGCTCTTCTCTCTCGCCTGCTGGAGGCCCCCATCCGGCGGATCAAACTCTTCTACGTCCTCACCGGCTACGAGGGCGACGAAGACCTGGCGGAGTTTCGGGGATTCGTCCGCTGGCTGCGGGATGCCCATCAGCACTCCCCGGCCCGTCCCCGCATCATCTTCAGTTTCGGCCGACTGGTGCGGATGCCCTTCACCCCCTTCCGGTATGACCGTCTCTTTCTGGAGGAAAGGGACTGGCGGCCGATCGTGGGCGCGGTCAAATCCGCCTGCGATATGGCTGGATTTGAGTTCCGCCTGGCGGCCGACTGGCCCGAATACCTCTCCGACCAGGTGCTGGCGCTGGGCGGGTACTGGCTGGTGGAACCGCTGATCGCCCTGGCCCGGCAGGGGTTTCTCTACGACGGTCGTTTCCCGCGCCGGTACGGGCAGGAACTGCGCGCCTGGGCTGAGAAGCACGGTCACTGGACCGCGGATTTCCTGGGGGAAAAGGGGCTCGATTATCCCTTCCCACTGGAGTTCGTCCAGACGGACGTTCCGGCGGAGTTTGTGTACCGGCAGTATCAGGAGGCGCGCGCCGGTATGGACCGGGGGTATTGTCTGGGGGATGGGGAGGGGCCGGGCCGCTGCCTGGGCTGCGGGGCCTGCCCGGATGAGGAGACCCGTCGGGCGATCACCCATCACCGCATCCGGTTGCCCGATGCGGGCTATCTGACCGCCCTGCAGGAGACCGTCTCCCGCAAGCGCCGCCTTCGGCCCCTCTATTACCGCTTCCGTGTCGGGGACTGGCTGACGGGCGTCCTGCCGGAGTTCCTCAACGCCTTCGTCTTCCGGCAGTTGCTGACCGCGGCCCCTGAACTGACGGATAACCTGCTCAGCGTGCGGGAGGCGCTCTTCACCGTCCTGCCCAACGACCGTCGCTTTCCGGTGATGGGCGGCGAGACGGTCTTCGCCCTGCGGGCCTGGGATGCGGACGGGCTGGCGGAGGCCCTGGGCCGTCTTTCCGACCTGGGGGATGGAGTGGAGGCATTGGGTCCGGCGGAGGATTTCCGCCCCGGCGTCTTTTCGCTGGCCCGTGTGGAACTCTTCCTGCCTGGCCTTCCCTTCGCCGAGGGGCGCGCCGCCCTGGAGCAGTATCTGCGGGGGGCCTACGTCCCCTTTTCCCTGCGGCGGGAGGGGGAGGCGTACGGGCTGGACATCCCGTCCCGCGGTCAAAAGAAGAAAATCCTCTTCGGTGGGCGTCTGGAGAGCCGCCCCGACGGCTTCTTTGCCGTGCTGGAGGTCGGGCCAAAGGGGGACCTGATGAATTTCCTGCGGAGGATCGGAGATGGACGGGCGACGGCAGATTGCCGGGTGCGGGTTTTGATGGTAAAATGAATGCCCTGCAAGGAGGGAGCCATGAGCATCTTCTACACCGTCACCGATTCCCCCTTCGGCCCCCTGTGGCTGGCTGCTACGCCCGCGGGCCTCTGCCGGATCGGGCTGCCCGGCGAGCGCCGCGCCGACCTGGAGCGCTGGCTGGCCCGTTGGGTCGGGCCGGAGAAACTGGAGGAGAACTCGGAGGTTCTGGCCCCCGCCGTGGCCCAATTGCGGGAGTACTTCTCCCGCCTGCGGCGCGAGTTTGACCTCCCGCTGGACCTGCGCGGTACCGACTTCCAGCGGCGGGTGTGGGCCGAACTGCGGGATGTCCCCTACGGCCAGACCATCTCCTACGGCGAACTGGCCCGGCGGGTCGGGCGGCCGGGGGCTGCCCGCGCGGTGGGGGGCGCCGTGGGGGCCAACCCCATCCCCATCATCGTCCCCTGCCATCGGGTGATCGGCGCCGACAGTTTCCTCGTCGGCTACGGGGGCGGGCTGGAGGTCAAGGCGGCCCTCCTCCGGCTGGAGGGGGTCGTTTGTCTAAAGTAGATCCACGAAGGACACGAAGGGCACGAAGGATTTCAAAGTCTGGATACAGCCCCTTTTTGCCTGCCCACCTGCTTACTTGTCTACTTGTCTACTTGTCTACTTCCGTTACATAAGGAGGACATCGGGTGAGTATCTGGTCCCGAAGGTGGCGAATCTGGGTTCTCGGACTGACTGTCATCCTTCTGCTGACCGGCGCCGCTAACTACGAACGATATCTCGCTACCTCCGATCGTCCGGTTGATGCTTACCCGATCCTTTCCCTGGAAGAGCACCGTCGCCTGCTGGTGGTGGCGCCCCACTGCGACGATGAGACGCTGGCATCTGCTGGCCTCATCCGGGCGGCCCTGCGGCGCGGGATGGACGTGCGCGTGGTCATCGCCACGGCGGGCGACGGCTACATCCGGGCAACCGCTACCTGGTTTGGCCGCCCGCCCCGCGCGGCCGACTTTGTCGCCCTGGGGGAACTCCGTCAGCGGGAATCCCTGAACGCCCTCTCCCGCCTGGGGCTGGACACCGGGGACGTTATTTTCCTCACCTACCCGGAGCGCCGCCTGCCGGTTCTCTGGTGGGATCGCTGGAAAACCCCTGACCGTTCCCCCTTCACCCGACGGACTCACAACCTCTACTCCCGCGCCTTTCGGTTCAACGCGCCCTACACCGGCGAGGGCCTGCTGGAGGACCTGCGCGCCCTGTTGCAAACGTTTCGCCCGGACCTTATTGTCCTTCCGCACCCCGACGATGCGCATTTTGACCATCGGACACTGAGCATCTTTGTGCGGCTGGCAGTGGCGATGGAGGAGGCCAGCGATCCGGAGTACAACCCCCTGCTGCTGGGATACCTTGTCCACTA
>CAKZOY010000113.1 GCA_937138275.1 uncultured Chloroflexota bacterium | reverse complement strand
GTAAAACGTGAAACGTAAAACGTAATTTTGAGAAACCACCGTCCCTTTTTTACTTTTTACGCTTTACTTTTTACGTTTTTACCGATACCGGTGATACCTCCGAAACACCTCCCCTACACTCCTCCCCTCGTGGACCCGCAAAATCACCTCCCCCAGTAGCGGGGCGACCGAGAGGATTTTCATATTGGGCAACCGCTTTTCCGGCGGGATCGGGATAGAGTTTGTCGTCACAATCTCTTTGATGTTCAATTCCCGCAGCCGTTCCACCGCAGGATGGGCCAGAACGGCATGGGCAAAACAAAGGTAAATATCGCGGGCGCCGTTCTCCCGGACAATGCGTACAGCGTTGGAAATGGAACCGGCGGTGTTCACCTCGTCATCCACGATAATGGCGTCCTTCCCCGCCACGTCTCCGACCAAGGTGAGTGCCTCGGTATCGCGCGCGATACGCCGTTTCTCCACGATCGCCAGCGGCAGTTCCAGTTCTTCGGCAAAGTTGCGCGCCTTTTTAGCGAAGCCCAGGTCGGCGGAGACCACCACCGCGTTCTCCAACCGCTTCTCTCGCAGGTAGTCGGAGAGGATAGAGAAGGTAGTCAGTGCGTCGCCGGGGATGCTGAAGAACCCCTGAATCTGATCGGCATGCAGGTCCAGCGTGATGTAGCGGTCGGCCCCGGCGATACTGATCATATCGGCAATGAGACGGGCCGTGATGGGCACCCGGGGCTGGTCCTTTTTATCCGACCGCGCGTAGGCCAGATAGGAGATCACCGCGGTGACCCGATCCGGGGAAGCCCGCCGCAGCGCGTCCAGGAAGATGAGCAGTTCCATGATGTTTTCGTTCACCGGTGACGACGTCGTTTGAATGAGGAAGACGTCCTGACCCCGGACGCTCTCGCGGAGACGGACGAAGATGTTCTCGTTGGGGAACCGGATGATATCTCGCCCAGAGAGAGGGACTCCCAGGTAATCGCTGATCTCCTGCGCCAGTTCCGGACAGCCGCTCCCGCTGAACAGTTTGATCATGCCGTGCATCCTCCGCTCCTGTAGAGTGGTCGGTCTCTTGTGCCCATTGTACATCGGATTGGCGGGAAAGGCAACACGCCAGGCCCGATCTTCTCTCTTTGCCCATTCCTCCATCTCATGTTAAAATATCCCTTTGCGATTTCAATTTGGAATGGGTTCTATGGACCGCATTGTCGTTCGGGGTGCCCGTCAGCACAATCTGAAAAATATCACCGTGGAGATTCCCCGCGACCGACTGGTGGTTATCACCGGCATCTCCGGGTCGGGGAAGTCGTCTCTGGCTTTTGATACCATCTTCGCCGAGGGGCAGCGCCGCTACGTGGAGTCCCTCTCCGCCTACGCCCGCCAGTTCCTGGGGGAGATGCAGAAGCCGGATGTGGACGCCATTGAGGGGCTCTCCCCCGCCATTTCCATTGACCAGCGCGGCGTCTCCCATAACCCGCGCTCCACCGTCGGCACCGTCACCGAAATCTACGACTATCTCCGCCTCCTCTACGCGCGCATCGGTATCCCCCACTGTCCGAAGTGCGGCCGCGAGGTGACCCGGCAATCGGCCCAACAGATTGTGGACGCCGTCCTCGGCCTGCCCACCGGAACCCGTTTTCAGGTACTGGCCCCCCTGGTCAAGGACCGCAAAGGTCACCACCAGGCCGTCTTTGAGGACGTCCGCAAGGCGGGCTTCGTGCGCGTCCGGGTGGATGGTGTGGTGCGGGAGGTGGACGAGGAGATAGAACTGGACCGGTACAAACTCCACACCATAGAAGCGGTCGTGGACCGGCTGGTCATCCCCGAAGAGATTGATGACGGGTTCCGTACCCGCCTTACCGATTCGGTGGAGACCGCGCTCCGGATGGGCGACGGGGTCATCGTCATCAACGACGTCTCCGCCGACCCGCCGCGCGACCTGCTCTTCTCCGAACATCTGGCCTGCCCGGTCTGCGGGATCAGTCTGCCGGAGATTGAGCCCCGCACTTTTTCCTTCAACAGCCCCCACGGCGCCTGCCCCACCTGTCAGGGCCTGGGGACGCGGACGGAACTGGACCCCGACCGGATCGTCCCCAACCCCGACCTCTCCCTGGAGGAAGGGGCGATCGTCGCCTGGAACACCGACGATCACGACGGCTACTACTGGCAACTGCTGGAGGCGACGGCCCACCACTATCATATCCCCACCGACCGGCCCTGGCGGGAACTGACCCCTGCCCAGCGGCAGATCATCCTCTACGGGAGCGGCGGGGAGGAAATTCCCATCACCTACACGGCGCGGGACGGCGGGCGGCGCATCTACCGCACCCCCTTTGAGGGGGTCATCCCCAACCTGCAACGCCGCTACCGGGAGACGACCTCCGACTACATCCGGGCCAAAATTGAGGAATTCATGACCCGCCGCCCGTGCCCGGCCTGCGGCGGGGCGCGCCTCCGGCCCGAGGCGCTGGCTGTCACCGTGGGGGGCAAGTCCATCTACGAACTGACCCGCTGGCCCGCCGCGCAGTTGCTGAAGTGGCTGAACGAACTCCATCTCACCGAAAAGGAACAGCGCATCGCCGACCGTATTCTGAAGGAAGTGCGCTCCCGCCTGCAGTTCATGGTGGACGTCGGGCTGGACTACCTGACGCTGGACCGGACCGCCGACACTCTCTCCGGCGGCGAGGCCCAGCGCATCCGCCTGGCGACGCAGATCGGCTCCCAGTTGACCGGCGTCCTGTACGTGCTGGACGAACCGACCGTCGGCCTGCACCAGCGGGATAACGACCGGCTCATCCGCACGCTCCAGGCAATGCGCGACCTGGGGAACACGCTCCTGGTGGTGGAGCACGACGAGGCCATGATCCGCGCCGCCGACTGGATTATAGACCTGGGGCCGGGGGCCGGGGAGAGGGGAGGGGAAGTCGTCGTCGCCGGGACGCTGGAGGACGTCCTCAACCACCCCGTCAGCCTGACCGGCGCGTACCTCTCCGGACGGAAGCGCATTCCCATCCCGCCGCGACGCCGTCCGGGCAACGGGCAGTTCCTGGTCATCCGCGGGGCGCGGGAGCACAACCTCAAAAATATTGACGTCCGCATCCCGCTGGGGATGTTCGTCTGCATCACGGGCGTCTCCGGCTCCGGCAAATCCACGCTGCTGGTGGACGTCCTCTACCGCCGCCTGGCGCAGATTCTGCACGGCGCCCGCGAGGTCGCCGGAGAGCACGATGCGATTGAGGGTGTGGAGCACATAGACAAGGCGATCAACATTGACCAGTCGCCCATCGGGCGGACGCCCCGCTCCAACCCGGCGACGTACACCAATCTCTTCGGTCCCATCCGCGACCTCTTTGCGGCGCTGCCAGAATCCCGAATCCGCGGCTACCGGGCGGGGCGGTTCTCTTTTAACGTCAAGGGGGGCCGCTGCGAAGCGTGCGAAGGGCACGGTGTGTTGCGGATTGAGATGCAGTTCCTGCCCGATGTCTACGTCCCCTGCGACGTCTGCCACGGGCGGCGGTACAACCGGGAGACGCTCCAGGTGCGCTACAAGGGCAAGAACATCGCCGAAGTGCTGGATATGACGGTAGACGAGGCGGCGGAGTTCTTCTCCGCCTTCCCCGCCATCCAGCGCAAGTTGCAGACGCTGCAGGACGTGGGGCTGGGGTACATTCGGCTGGGGCAGCCCGCCCCGACCCTCTCCGGCGGGGAGGCGCAGCGGGTGAAACTGGCGCGGGAACTCTCCAAAGTCGCCACGGGCCGCACCCTCTACGTGCTGGATGAGCCGAGCGTGGGCCTGCACGCGGCGGACGTGGACAAACTGGTCGCCGTCCTCAACCGGCTGGTGGATGCGGGCAACACGGTGGTCATCATAGAGCACCACCCCGACATCATCAAGGTCGCCGACTGGATCATAGACCTGGGGCCGGAGGGGGGCGATGCCGGAGGCTGGGTCGTCGCCGAGGGGCGGCCGGAAGACGTTGCGCACGTGGATAGCAGTTACACCGGGCAGTTCCTGCGGCGGATTCTGGCAAAATGAGAACAGGTCGCAGGGCGCTACGAGTTTGTAGTGCGCTACGAAGCGAAGCGGAGTAGCGCATCGGACGCCACT
>CAKZOY010000112.1 GCA_937138275.1 uncultured Chloroflexota bacterium | reverse complement strand
AGCGCAGCGGAGTGGCGTAGCGCTACTCCGCTTCGCTCCGTAGCGCACTACAAACGTCCCATTGCGCCCCTGCGACTTGCGCCTTGCGCCCTTGCTTTGCTACCGTCGGCGCGCCTGCCCCATCCCCACCGTCGTCTGATAGCCCACCCCGGCGTAGAAGGCGAAGTCGGTCAGCAACTGCACCATCCCCAGCCAGTACCGGTCCCGATTGGTGGCGGTGTAGCGGCAGCGGCCGACGAAGCCGATCTGCAGGCCCTCTCCCTTGCCGGGGATCGGGCGGGTGGAGATGTTGCAGCGGCTGATGGCAAGGCACTCCTCGGCGTACCGGCGCACCTCCACCGGAATGGCGACGGGGGCGAACGCGTTCCACTTCTCCATCAGCCCGCTGTACACCAGCCCCGGAAGCGGCAGGGGGACGTTCAACCCGCCGGAGCGGAACGCCGTCGGCGAGAGAAACTCCAGTTCTATCCGGTGGTCCGGGGACGGCTGGAGCAAGTGGCGCGTCGCCAGTTCCTGGTACGCGCTCTGTCCGGCCCAGGGGTGGACGGTCGGGTCCAGCGTGGCCCTGCGGACGGTGAAGGGTACTCCGTCCAGTTCTACCGTTGCGGGGGGCCGCTCGGCCAATCGGCGCAGATGGTGGGAAACCTCTGCGGTCAGCCCGGTGTAGCGGAGGAAGACCTCCGCTCCGGGGAGGATGTTGATCCCGTCCCTCTGCCGCTTCACACCGAACAGGTCGGAACAGGTGAAAGGACGGCGTTCGTCGGGGGCGTGCAGCCGTTCGGCCAGACCCGCATCCGTTTCGGCGATCATCCGCAGGAAGGCTGCGTGGCTGGCCCGCCCCAGATACGGCGGGAGCGTTACCGGCTTCTCCACCCCCAACACCAGCACCAAACTGGTCAACATATCTCTCCTTGCCTTGTTGTTCCGCGTCTCCCCGCTTTGATTATAGCCGCAAAGAGCGCGGAGGGCAAATGCTGCGAGCCCCCAAGGGCTTGCGCAGCGATTCGCCTTGTCCCGTATGGGAAAGGGGTGGGGTGTGGGGTTTGTGGGGGCGGCGAAGCCGCCCCCACAAACCCCACTTTCCCTTATCTCGCAGGCATATTGCTCCCCGAAAGGGACAAACCCACCTCCAATTGACTTTTTCGCCTTTCGCTGTATAATGTAAATGCAACGTTTCTAATAGCAACCGACCCCAGGTTGCTGCCATCCCAATTTCCCTGCAGGAGGTAACCATGCCCGAATTTGTCAATCCTTTTAGTGGTAAAGTCCCCGAGCGTAAACTCACCTTAGAGGAACTGATCCGCGCCATTCGCCTGAACATCGCCGCGGAACAAGAGGCCGTTCACCTCTACATGGCCCACGCCGATGCCACCGACCACCCCCTGGCCAAAAAGGTGCTGATAGACATCGCCAACGAGGAGCGCGTCCATGTCGGAGAGTTTGAACGGCTGCTGGAGATTCTCACCGGCGATGAGGCAAAGTGGTTGGCCGAGGGCCGGGCGGAGGTGGACGAAATGGCCGCCGAACTGGGGTTCGGCCCCTCTGCCGGGAGCGAGTCCCCGACCATCGGCTCGCTGCGTGAGTAGTATATAGCGCAGGATACAAGGAGGTCCTATGCCCAACAAATACCTGGGACGCGAGGGAGCCCCTTTTGGGGATGATGTGTGGAATGTGCTGGACGCCACGATGGTCCAGGCGGCGAAGAGTCAACTGGCCGGCCGGCGCCTGCTGCCGCTGGAGGGCCCCTACGGCCTGGGCGTCAAAGCGATCCCTCTGCCGGACGAGGAAGTCGCCGCCGGGACCGCCGTGGGGAAGTTCCTGCCCCTGGTACTGCTGTATGAGACGTTCACACTTCCCGTGCGCGACCTGGCTGCCTACGAGCGCGAGCCCCTTGCGCTCAACCTCCAGCCGGTCGCCCGGGCGGCCATCGCCTGCGCGCAGCGGGAAGACCAGTTAATCTTCTACGGCGTGGCCGGTCAACCGGGCCTGCTGACCGCACCCGGGGTGCAGAAGGTGACGCTCTCCAACTGGGATAAGGTCGGCGTTGCGATGGATGACCTCATCCGTGCCGTGACCCTGCTGGACGAGGCGGGCTTCCATGGCCCCTACGCGCTGGGCCTGGCCCCGGCCCGTTACAACCTCCTCTTCCGGCGTTACCCGGACGGGCCGATGACCGAAATGGGCCACGTCCGCGAATTGGTGACCGGCGGCCTGGTGAAAGTTCCCGTCCTGAAAGATGGGGGCGTGCTCCTGGCTGTGGGGCAACAGTTTGCATCCATCGTTCTCGGCCAGGATATGAACGTCGGCTTCATCGGGCCGCAGGACACCCTCCTGGAGTTCTCTATCTCCGAGACGATTGCCCTGTATCTGCGTCAGCCCGCCGCGGTGTGCGTGCTGGAAGGGTAGGAGTTCCGGCAAAAGAACGCGCAAAGCCCCCCGGATTCGGGGGGCTTTGTGTTTTGGGTTAAATACTCCGCAGCGCGTCGGCGAAGATGGAGACGGCCGTATCCGCCTCCCGCTCGGTGATGACCAGCGGCGGCGAGAAGCGGATGCTGCTGGCCCCGCAGGTCAGGACGATGAGCCCGCGCCGGAAGCATTCCGCCATCACCTGCTCCGCCTCGTCGTGGGCGACCGCCTTCGTCCGGGCGTCCTTCACCAACTCCACGCCAACCATCAGCCCTAGCCCGCGGACGTCGCCGATGACGGCGCCCTTGCCCCAGTGTTGGCTCTCCTCCGCCAGGCCGCGCAGATTTTCCAGGAGACGGTTGCCCACCCGGACGGCGTTCTCCATCAGCCCTTCCTGCTCTATCACATCTACAGTTGCCAGGGCGGCCGCGCAGGCGACGGGGTTGCCGCCGAAGGTGCTCCCGTGCGCCCCGACGGGCCAGGTCATCACCGCTTCGTGGGCCATCATCGCCGAGACGGGCATCCCGGAGGCCAGGGCCTTGGCGACACAGATAATATCCGGGACCACGTTCCAGTGCTCAATCGCAAACCACTTTCCCGTCCGCCCCATTCCCGATTGCACCTCATCGGCCACCAGCAGGATGCCGTACCGGTCGCAGAGGGCGCGCAGTTTCTCCAGCCAGCCCGGCGGCGGGACGATATAGCCGCCCTCGCCCTGGACCGGCTCCACGAAGATCGCCGCCACCTCATCCGGCGGGATGGACTTCCCCATCAGTGTCTCTTCTATGAAGTCCACGCAGGCCAGGTTACAGGCGGGGTAGGTCAGGTTGTACGCGCAGCGGTAGCAGTAGGCGTAGGGGACGTGGACGACGCCCGGCAGAAGGGGCGCGAAGCCCCGATGGTAGACGGGCTTGCTGGCGGTCAGAGAGACCGCGCCCATCGTCCGGCCGTGGAACGCCCCGAAGAAGGCCACCGCGTAGGGCCGTCCGGTGTGGTGGCGGGCCAGTTTCAGCGCTGCTTCCACCGCCTCGGCGCCGGAGTTGCCCAGAAACACCCGCCAGCGCTCATCTCCGGGGGCGATGGACGCCAGTCGCTCTGCCAGCGCGATGTACTGCGGGTCATAGAAGTCCGCCCCGCAGATGTGGAGCAACCGCTCCGCCTGCTCCTGGATCGCCCGCACCACCCGGGGATGGCAGTGCCCCGTAGAGCAGACGGCGATCCCGGCGGCGCAGTCCAGAAACCGGTTCCCGTCCAGGTCCTCCACGATGCACCCAGAGGCCCGCTTCACCGCCAGCGGGTAGACGCGGGGAAGGGATGGGGAAACAACCCGATTGCTCCGTTCAACCAGTGCCTGGGCCTGGGGCCCGGGCGGCGTCATTTTCAGTTCAATCCCACTTTCGGAAGCCATCTTCTTTTCCCTCCGTTGAGTTCGCATATCAACGTCTTCTGCCTATTTTAGCACACTTTTCAATCTTCTGCAACCATTTTTCTTCGCTTTTCAATTTCGCCCTTGACACATCCCGAATTTGTGCTATCATACAACTTGCAATCTGCTACCTGCTACCTGCTATCTGCTACCTGCTATCTGCTATCTGCTATCTGCTACCTGCTACCTGCTACCTGCTATCTGCTACTCGCACAATTCGCACCCACAATCCCGGAGGTTACAGTGAGCGAAGAACTCTTCAAG
>CAKZOY010000111.1 GCA_937138275.1 uncultured Chloroflexota bacterium | reverse complement strand
CGGCAGTATTCCACCGAGATCCGCTCGGCGATGCCGTCACACAGGCTGTCGGGGTGCCCGATCCCCTTGCGCTCCACGATTTCCACGGGAAGGTCCTCAATGTATTGTCCGCTGGCCTCCGTCACAACGATATTTCGCTTAGACATTTTCCCTCCAGAACGAATTGGGCTCCCGTCGGTTCACCTTGAGGTTCTGCAGGGGGAAGATAGGGGGCGAAAAGAAGCCCCCTCTGGAAAGACAGAAGGGGCACGACTGGCGCGCCGCCTCTTATCTTCCAGAACGACCACGTTCTGCCGGAGTTGGCACCTGGGGTAGCGGATGGTTTCTGGTGCAACCCATCAACCTCTCCCCCACCCTGGTTGCCGAGGCTTCACAGGGCCGGTCCCTCCACCTCTCTGGATAAGAGTGCCGCCGGGGCTATGAAATTGTTGGTCAAATGATACCACAAACGGGAATTTTGTCAAATCGGGTTCCTTGAGGAAAGGGCTGGGGTGTGGGGTTTGTGGGGGCGGCTTCGCCGCCCCCACAAACCCCACCTTCTCCCCTTTTCACAGGCGCGCCACTCCCTCAAAACGATTTGCTGGACAAGCCGCACGGTTTGCATTTGACAATCATCCCCTTTGGGATACAATAAGAGCAAATGCCGACCGTGGTTTATGCGGAAGAGAGGGGTTTTGCGACGGCTTCACCGCTGCGAAACCCCTTCTATCAAAACCCCAGAATTTGCCAGCCGCATCGTTCCTCAAAAGCAACCATCCGGGGGGGACAATGAGCCATTTCAAGGACTACGATCGCTACGACGGCCTGGGACTGGCCGAACTGGTGCGCAAAAAAGAAATCTCTCCGGCAGAACTGGTTGAAGAGGCCATCCGCCGCATAGAGCAGGTCAATCCCCAGATCAATGCCGTCATCCACCCGATGTATGACCTCGCCCGCCAGCAGGTAGCCCAAGGACTTCCCGAAGGACCGTTTCAGGGAGTGCCCTTTCTCCTCAAGGACCTGCTGGCCCACCACGCGGGCGTCCCCACCCAGGGCGGAAGCCGGTTCTTCCGGGATTTCGTCCCCGACTACGATAGCGAGATCGTCCGGCGGTATCGGGCGGCCGGGGTGGTCATCCTGGGGAAAACCAGCACCCCGGAACTGGGAATCACACCGTTCACCGAGCCGGCCCTCTTCGGGCCGACCCGTAACCCGTGGAACCTCTCCCGCACCGCCGGGGGCTCCAGCGGCGGGTCGGCGGCCGCGGTGGCGGCGCGCACCGTCCCCCTGGCCCACGGCAACGACGGCGGCGGTTCTATCCGCATCCCGGCCTCCTGCTGCGGCCTCTTCGGCCTGAAGCCCAGCCGCGGCCGCATCCCGATGGGCCCAGATATCGGCGAGGCCTGGCGGGGAATGGCGATCCATCACGTCATCACCCTTTCCGTGCGGGACAGCGCCGCGATGCTGGACGCCACCGCCGGCCCCGATGTCGGTGCGCCCTACGTTGCACCCCCACCGGATCGCCCCTATCTGGAAGAGGTGGGACGAGACCCCGGCCGGTTGCGCATCGCGTTCACCGCCACTCCTCTGCTTCCGGGCACCGTCCATCCGGACTGCGTGAAGGGAGTGCAGGGGACGGCCCGTCTCTGCGAAGAACTGGGCCACCACGTGGAAGAGGCGGCCCCTCCGGTAGACGGTCGGGCCTTCGCCCGGGACTTTCTGACCATGGTATGTGCGGAAACTCGGGCGGACATTGAAGAGGGGGAGCGCATGGTGGGACGTAAGCCCACCTTTCGGGAATTTGAGCCCTCCACCTGGGCTCTGGGCCTGCTGGGCCGACAGATTCCCGCCGGAGAGTTCGCCCGCGCCCTGCGGTCGCTCCAGCGCGCGACCCGGCAGGTGGCCGCGTTCTTTGAAAAATACGACGTCCTGCTGACGCCCACCCTCGCCACCCCACCGATGGAACACGGCTGGCTGCAGCCGAAAGGCGCGGAAGCGGTCGCAATGCGACTGCTGGGCCGCCTGAACGCCGGTGGTCTGATCCAGGCCCTGGCCGGGATTGAGGCCCTGGCGGAAAACGTCTTCGCCTTTATCCCGTTCACGCCGGTTTTCAACGTCACCGGGCAACCGGCGATGTCGGTGCCGCTCTGGTGGAACGACGAAGGACTGCCCATCGGCATGCACTTCGTCGCCCGATACGGCGACGAGGCCACTCTGTTCCGGCTTGCCGGTCAACTGGAACAGGCCCGCCCGTGGTTCGACCGTTGCCCGCCCGTCGTTGCCGCATAATCCGGCCCGCGCCGGGGCGGAATGCCCCCGGGTTTTCGGGAATTCACACAATCCATTGGAAAGGAGGAATCCTATGAGACGCTTGTCGCCTGTCCTGCTTGTGCTGATGGCCGTCCTCCTGGTGACGGCATGCAGGCCGCCTGCCCCGCCTCCCCAGGACAAACTGGCCGGGGTACTGGCCCGGGGCACCCTGATCGTCTCCACCGACCCGGCGTACCCGCCCCAGTCCCAACTGGTGGAAGGAGCACAGCGCGCGGCAAACACGAAATGCGCTTCCGGGCAGCACACCGCCAACGAACTGGAGGGGTTTGACATTGAAGTCGCCAAAGAGATCGCCCGGCGGCTGGGGGTAGAAGTCTGCTTCGTCACCCCGAGCTGGGACCTCATCGTCGCCGGGAGTTGGGCCGACCGCTGGGACATCAGCATCGGCTCCATGACCATCACCCCCGCCCGGATGGAGAAACTCTACTTCAGCCAGCCCTACTACACCACTCCGGCCGCGTTCTTCGTCCACAAAGACAACACGACCTTCCGGAACCCGGCCGACCTCTCCGGCAAGCGCATCGGGTTCGGCACCGGCACCACCTATGAGTACTACCTGGAAGGAGTGCTGGAGATCCCCGGGGAGACCTTTGAGGTGGTGGTCAAGGACACCGTCCTGAAGCCGTATGAGACCGATCTCTTCGCCCTCCAGGACCTGGCCCTGGGGGACGGCGTGCGGCTGGATGCGGTGCTCACGGCCGAACCGACCGGAGCAGAGGCCATTAAGGACGGCCTGCCCATTAAGCAGTTGGGTGACCCGGTGTTCTTTGAGTACCTGGCTGCGGCGGTGGACAAGGCGTCCAGCAAGGACCCCCTGCCGCTGATCAAACGGGTCAGCGAAATCATCCAGCAGATGCATGCCGATGGGACTCTGGGCAAATTGAGCCAGCAGTTCTACGGCCTGGATCTGACCAGTGCGGCGGCCGAGTTTGACCTGGGTGCCCTGAAGCAGTGGTAACGGGGCAAGCCAGACGGGTCTCCGTCTATCATTCGCCTGTGCCCCTGGGGAAGACGACGTTTGGGGGCGGGCAGCGAACTTGCCCGCCCCCAAACTCCCGATACCTCCGGATGTCCCTGGAAGACACGTCGTCGGGTTCTTGACGGATGCGTCGCAGAAAGGGGGATTGTATGGACGAAGTTCCTTCGCCTTCACCGACGCTCTCTCCTCTGCAGGATCCGGATTATGCCGTCGGCCTGGCGCTGGTGCGGCGCGCCCGCCGTATCCGGTTCGTGGAGACGGTCAAGGTCGGCATCGTCTGGATAATCCTGGTCGCCCTGCTGACCGCCGGATTGTTGCAGTTGCGCTTTGATGCCCGGTATCTCTTCCAGCACGCAGATTTCGTCCTGCGGGGCGTCACCACCACCATCGGCGTTTCGCTGATTTCCATCCTCTTTGCCTCGGTGCTGGCGCTCTTCGGCGCGCTGGGGCGCCTCTCCCGCAACCCCATCGCTCAGGGGATCTCCGGTTTCTACATTTCCGTTATTCGCGGAACACCGCTGCTGATACAAATTTACTTTATCTACCTGGGTTTGCCACAACTGGGCCAGCAACTGGAGGAAATCGGGCGCCCGGACCTGGCCCGGCTGTTCACCCTGAGCGAAATCCAGGCCGGTGTTCTGGCCCTCAGCCTCAACTACGGCGCGTATATGACCGAGATTTTCCGGGCGGGCCTGCAATCGGTGGGCCACGGTCAGTACGAAGCAGCCGCGGCTCTGGGGATGACCCGCTGGCAGATGCTCCGCCGCATCGTTCTCCCCCAGGCCATTCGGGTCATCATCCCGGATATCGGCAACCAGTTCATCGCTATGCAGAAAGACTCCGCCCTCGTCTCGGTGATGGGAATCTGGGAAATCACTTACCGGGCCAACCGTCTGGCCCGAAAAGATGCCAAATTCATTGAGATGCTCCTGGTCGCCGCGGCGCTCTACTGGATTCTCACCATCGTCTCATCCTGGCTGCAAAGTCGTTTGGAGAAACGGATGGCCCATGCTTACGAACGGTGAACCGATCGTCCGCGTGCACAACCTCCATAAGTGGTTCGGTCTCCTGCATGTCCTGCGCGGGGTCTCCCTGGAAATCCACCCCCAGGAAGTGGTGGTCATTATCGGGCGCAGCGGATCCGGCAAATCCACCCTGCTGCGCTGTATGAACCTCCTGGAAGAGCCCACCAGCGGGCGGGTGGAGATTGACGGCGTGGTCATAGAGGCGGCCAACGGGGAGATTTGCCCGGAGTGCCGCTCCCGGGTGCGCGACCTGCGTCTGAAGACCGGGATGGTCTTCCAGGAGTTCAACGTCTTCCCGCACAAAACGGTGCTGGAGAATGTCATAGAGGCGCCGATAATTGTGAAGGGCGTCCCCAAAGAGCAAGCGGTGGAGAAAGCCACCGAACTTCTGCGCAAGGTGGGGCTTCTGGACAAACAGGATGTTCACCCGATTCGTCTCTCCGGCGGGCAGAAGCAGCGAGTTGCCATCGCCCGGGCCCTGGCGATGGAGCCGAAGGTGATGCTCTTTGACGAGCCGACCTCGGCGCTGGATCCGGAACTCATTGGGGAAGTGCTGGCGGTGATGAAGGACCTGGCCCGCGAAGGGACGACCATGGTCATCGTTACCCACGAGATGGGATTCGCCCACGAAGTCGCCGACCGGGTTATCTATATGGAAAGCGGGGTTCTGGTGGAAGAAGGGCCGCCGGATCAGATTTTCACCTGTCCCCAGGACCCGCGCACTCGCCAGTTTCTGGCCCGGATCATTGAAAGTGGGCGCGTGATATAAAACGGCACCCACTCCAAGGAGGGCAAAATGAAGCGCCTCTCGTTCATCCTGCCGGTGCTGCTGGTCATTCTGCTGGCTACTGCCTGTGGCCCGTCCACACCTCCCCAGGGCAAATTGGCCGAAGTGCTGGAGCGAGGCACCATCGTCATCGCAACCAACCCGGATTACCCCCCTCAGTCTGAACTGGTGTCCGGGGCGGCGCGCGCCGAGGACAGTCGCTGCGGCCCATTCCAGTATACCGCCAGCCAGATGCGGGGCTTTGACGTGGAGGTCGGTAAGGAGATCGCCCGGCGGCTGGGCGTGGAGCCCTGTTTCGTTCTCCCCAAATGGGCGGAGATCGTCGCTCCGGGCTGGAACGACCAGTGGGACATCACCGTCGCTTCTGTAACGATTCTCCCCTCCCGGCTGGAGACGTTCTATTTCAGCCAGCCCTATTATGTGACTTCGGCCGCTTTCTTTGTCCACCAGGATAGCCTCATCCAGCAGTTCTCCGACCTCTCCGGAAAGCGCATCGGTGTCTGCGTGGATACCACCTACGAACAATATCTGCGGACCGGCAAGGTGGATACCTTCGGCGAGATTACGGAATTGAAGTTGGAAAATGTGGCCATCAAGACCTACGAAACCGACCTCTATGCGCTTCAGGAACTGGCCATAGGAGACGGCGTGCGGTTGAGCGCCGTACTCGCTGCTCAGCCGATCGGCTTCCAGGCGATCGCAGACGGCATGCTTCTCCGGCAACTGGGCGAACCGCTCTTCGCCGAGTACCTGGCCGTAACGGCCGATAAATCCGCCGCGACCGATCTGCTACCTCTAATCCAGCGCGTAAGCGAGATCATTCAACGAATGCATAAAGACGGCACCCTCCTTCGGCTGAGCCGTCAGTTCTACAACCTGGACCTGGTCACTCCGGCGGCGGAATTTGACCTCGGCGCCCTGAATCAGTGGTAGGTGAAATTGGATTCTCGCACGGGCAAATGTATTCTGCTCTCCGTCCGTCCCGGGGCGTCCCTCCGGTGGATCGTTCCCTTGTGGGCGATCGTTTGGGGAGCCATCGTTGGCGGATCAGGGGCGATCCTCTGGACGGATGTGGTGCGCCTTTTGCTGGTGCTCATCCTGGTAGAAATAGGCTGGGGGGAACTGTGGCGGGCGCTGACCGCCACCGATTGGGCCACCCCGCTGCGCCGCTGGCAGCACTGGCATCTGGGCGCATCGCCCTCACGGGCCTTCTGGCTTCCCTACACCCGCCCCGGTTCCCCGGCTCATCGCTTTGCCCTATGGCTGGGTCAATTGGCCTCCTGGGGAGGGACGATTTTCCTCCCTGTGACCGGCCCTTTTCTGGCGGTCGCTTTTGTGGGGACGGTACTCTCCCTGGCTCTTGCTGCCGCGCTGGGCCGCGAAATGCTCCTGCTGACCCTGGGGGTTCTGGCGTACGCCCAACTGGCCACAGTCGTCAGCGGCGGGCGAGGGGAAGTAGGCGTGGGGTGGAACGCGGCCGTTCGGGTAGGCCTCCCCTATCTCGCCGGTCACCTGGCCTTCGCCCCCCTGACCCTTCCCTCCCTGATCCTGGCGGCCACTTTCTCCTTCGCCTTCTCCGGTGCGGAGGGGAGGCGGAGTACCCGCCATCTTGCCCTCTGGGTTGGTGGATACCTGGTTGCCGCGGCCCTTCTCCTGGTGCTTCGGCGTCCCCTGGCAGTGCCCTTCCTGCTCTTTCTCGGGCTTCCACCGCTCCTGACCGAGGGGCATGGCGCGCGCGGCTGGTTCCGCCGATACGGGGCCTGGTGGATGGCTGCCCTGGCCCTGACATCCGCCGTGGTATGATATGACCTGGATATGGGTCCTCATCGGCCTGATCGTCCTGGCCGCCCTGCTCTACTGGCAACTGGTCATCGCCGAGGGGTCCTACCTCGGCCCGCGCGTCGTCACCCTGCTCTACGACTGGGCCGCCTCCGCCTACGAAAGGATCAAACAGTTTAACCCCGAAGACGAACAATGGTACCTGGGGCTGCCGCTGGCCCACGCGCTGGACCGAATCCCGGCCCCCTTCGTGCTGGATGTGGGCACCGGGACCGGGCGGCTTCCCCGGGCGCTCCTTTTTCAGCCCCGCTTCCACGGCCATGTGGTGGGTCTGGACCTCTCCCGCCGGATGCTGGCCCACGCCGCCCACTACACCCGCCCCTATGCCGATCGGGTGACCCTCATCTGGCAGGATGCCCGTTTCCTCCCGTTTCCGGACAATACCTTTGACGCGGTGACATCGCTGGAAATGCTGGAGTTCACCCCGGACCCCCGGGGAGTGCTGGCGGAGATGGTGCGAGTTCTGCGGCCTGGGGGGATTCTCCTGGTGACGAACCGGGTAGGGCGAGAGGCGACTCTCCTGCCCGGTCGGGCGTTTTCGCGGGACCGTTTCTATGCCCTGCTGGAGGAACTTCCGCTGGAAAACATCCAGGTCCAACTCTGGCAGGTGGATTACGACCTGGTCTGGGCGCGGAAGACGGGGCGGCCGATGGGCGGGGGGACGCGGCCGCTGGCGGAAGTTCTCCGCTGTCCGGAGTGCGGTCGGGTGGGGTTGACCCTTCAGGAGCGCGCGTACCGGTGCGAGGAGTGCGGGCAGGAGTATCCGGTTGCGCCGGACGGAGTGGTGGAGATGGCCCGGAAGCGCGCGGGGCGGTGGAGCGCGCGCCCGCAGAAGCCGGCGCGCCCCGAAGCGAAGGAGGTCTGAACGCTGCGGGGATGGAATAGCCCGCGCCTGCAGAGGCCAGCGCGTCTGGAAGCCGGTGGGGCCTGAATGTCGCGGCGGCGGGGGCGCGGCGGCGAAGCCGCCGCGCCCCCGCCGTCGCGTCTACGGCAGGAGCACCGGCCGCAGGTCCGGCGCGTAGCGGTCTATCATCTCCGGCGCGATGGCGCCCCCTTTGCAGATATCCCGATACAGATGGGCCGACGGGCGGTACCGCCGCGCCTGCGTCTCCGGGTCCAGTTCTATCAGCCCGAAGCGCAACGTCCACCCCTCCGCCCACTCAAAATTGTCCACCAGCGTCCAGTGATAGTAACCCATCACCGGGATACAGCCCTGCAGGGCGCGCCAGAGGCGGTGCAGATGCAGGATGATGGCGCGAGGACGCTGGTCATCGTCCGCATCGGGGATGCCGTTCTCGGTGACGTAAATGGGCAGTCCCAGGTACGAAAGTCGCTTCAGGGCGCGCTCCATCCCGTCCGGATAGAGTTCCCCGTAGCCCCCGTCCAGGGGTTCGGCATCCGGTGCGTGGAAGTTGCGCCCGAACATCGCCCCGGGCTGGTGGCGGTCAAAGGCGACCAGGTCGCGGGTGTAGTAGTTCAGGCCGATCCAGTCCAGGGTGCGCCGGAGGCGCCAGGCAAAGCCCCAGCCCAGGGGGAAGAGCCAGCGGCCGCGGGTCGGCGCGGCCAGGAACGCCTCGTTGAAGGAGCGGTCCTGCAGGCCCGCCACCCAGCGGTCCAGCGGAGAACGGGGGTTGGCGGGGTCAAAGATGCGCAGGTTGTGGGCAAACCCCACCCGCGCGCCGGGCTGAAGGGCGTGGATGCGGCGATAGGCGACGGCGTGGGCGCGCATCAGGTTCCGCCCCGCCCGCATCCCAGCCCGGAAATCCTTCTTGCCTGGCGGAAAGACCCCCGCCAGATAGCCCATATAGACGTAGACGTTGGGTTCGTTGACCGTACACCAGAGGTCGCAGAACTCCCCCAGCGCCTCCACCACCCGGGCGACGTAGCGCTCAAAGAAGAACACCGCCCGCGGGTTCTCCCAGCCCCCCATTTCGGCCAGCCAGAGCGGGTTGGTGAAATGGTGGAGGGTGACCATCGGCTCTATCCCCCGCTCCCGCAGCGCGCGCAATATGGCCCGGTAGCGGTCCAGGGCAGCATCGTCAAAATGCCCCTCCCGCGGTTCTATGCGCGACCACTCCACCGATAGCCGATGGGCGTTCTGGCCCAGTTCCGCGGCCCGGTCAAAGTCCTCCTCCGCCCGCTCCCACCAGTTGCAGGCCAGGCCGGAGCGATGGCCCTCTTTGATACGTCCTTCCTCCTGCTCCCAGGCCCACCAGTCATTGTTCATGTTGTTTCCCTCCACCTGATGGGCAGCGGTAGCGGTCCCCCAGCGGAAATCTGTGGGAAAGTGGAACGTCGCTTCTGGCATCTTGTTTAACCCTAGGATGCTTGATGGAAGAATACGGCGTACTTTTTATCCGCTTTCTGAATGTGCGTATACAGCCAGGAGAGGAGAAAAGCGGTAAGTTCCCGAGCGGCTTTCCGGTCCCCCTGTTTATACCGCTCCATCATAGTGCGGTATTCCTGACGATACATCTCGTGCAGAGCCCGATGGGCGTCCAGTTCGGGGTACTGGATGCTCTCCAGGAATTTCTCCTCCGAGGAGAGATGGTGGTCAGCATATCGGTCCGCTCCTTCAAACAGGGAGAGAATCCCTTCCTCCCGCTCTCCCCTCTCCACGGCATCGTAGAACTGGTTGAGAATGGCGATCAATTGCTTGTGCTGCTCATCCATTTCGGGGATGCCCAGCAACAGGTCGTCACTCCATTCCACTCTCATTGTTCCTCCTGAATTGAAATTCTTGCTTATGTCCGGACCTCACACAAGCGGGGTCTGGGCCTTTCGCGCCCCTCATCCCCCTCTCGTATGGGTAGATTTTTTGGGCGGCCCTCCTCGCCCCACTGTTCGCTGCGGGGCTGAGGGGAAAAGGACGCTTAAAGTGCCCTTTCTGAACTTAGCCTAACCATTTACGTCAGGCGAAAGCGCGATATTGCCTCTGACAAAGCGGGAAGGAAATAGATTTTTTGATTGAGCGGCGAAGCCGCCCAATCAAAAAATCTTCTTTTTACCCCTTGCTCGCCGGAGGTGAAAAAAAACCTACCCATGCAGGCTCATCCCCCTGGCCCCTTATCCCCGCCGCAGCGGGGTGTAGGGGAAAAGAGAGGTTTCGGGGCAGGCGGCCGAAGGCCGCCAGCCCCGAAA
>CAKZOY010000110.1 GCA_937138275.1 uncultured Chloroflexota bacterium | reverse complement strand
TGCGGGAAGTCGCTCCGCCCGAAGTGCCCGCTCCGGCCGAGATTCCCGAATGGCTGCGGGAGGTTGCCCCGCCGGAGGTCGTCGCGCCCGAAGCGCCTGCTCCGGTGGAAATCGCTCCACCTGTAGAGCCGACGGTTACTCCCTCCTGGCTGGAGGAGGGCGGGTTGCCCGAGGGGGAGGAAGCACTGGCGTGGCTGGCGTCGCTGGCGGCGGGCAAGGAAGAGGAACTGCGCGCGGCCGCTGCCGCGGAGGCGGAAGAGCGGATGGCGGAGATTATGGGCCGGGAGGTACCTCCCAGAGAGGTTGCTCCGCCGGAGGTCGTCGCGCCCGAAGCGCCTGCTCCGGTGGAAATCGCTCCACCTGCAGAGCCGACGGTTACTCCCTCCTGGCTGGAGGAGGGCGGGTTGCCCGAGGGGGAGGAAGCACTGGCGTGGCTGGCGTCGCTGGCGGCGGGCAAGGAAGAGGAACTGCGCGCGGCGGCCGCAATGGAAGCCGAAGAACGGATGGCGGAGATTATGGGCCGGGAAGTGCCTCCACCGCCAGCCGCTGTGCCCGAAGCCCCCGTCCCGGCTGAGATCCCTGAATGGCTGCGGGAGGTTGCTCCGCCGGAGGCCGCTGCTCCTGAGGTTCCCGTTCCCGCCGAGATTCCGGAGTGGCTGCAGGAAGTTGCGCCCCCGGAGGCCGCTGCTCCCGAGGTTCCTGTTCCCGCCGAGATTCCAGAGTGGCTGATGGAGGCCCCTCCGCCGGAGGTCGCCCCCCCCGAAGTGTCTGTCCCGGTGGAGGTTCCGGAGTGGCTGGAGGAGGCCGTCCCACCGGAGGTGCCCCGGGTGGAGGTTCCCCCCGCCGAACCGGAAGTCTTTGGCTGGACTACTTTTGGCGAAGAGGTGGAGATTTCCGCTCCCCCGCCTGTGGAGGCACCTCCTCCGGAGCCGTCCTTCGGCTGGACTGCCTTCGGTGTAGAGCCTTTGGCCCCAGAAGTGCCGCCGGAAGCGCCGACAGCACTGGAAATTCCGGCTGCAGAGGTCGCTCCTCCACCGATTGTCCCCGCGGAGGAAGTGCGGGCACCTTCCGCCCCGATCCCGGAAAGACCGCGAGCGCCAATTGCACCCGCACCGGAACTCCCGGCCGAAAGGCTGGAGGTTGTACCGCCAGTCCCTTCGGAGGAGATCAGGGTTCCCCTGGATACCCTGCGAGCCCGCGTGCGCTCTCGCCCCCGGGATTACGAAGCACAACTGGCCCTGGCCCGGGCCCTCTGGCAGGTCCATCTCTACGACGATTCGCTGGAGGTCTATTCCCGGTTGCTGAAGGCGGGCAAGTTCGTGGAAGAAGTACTGACGGATATGGAGGCCCACGTGGTAGAGCGGCCCAGGGACGTAGGAGCCCGACGAGTCCTGGGCGACGCTTATATGCGCGTCGGCCGACTGGCAGAGGCTCTGGCTACCTATCGGGAGGCGCTGGAACAACTGGAATGAACGTCACCCGGCCCACAGCGTAACCGGGCGCTGACGGCAAATCTCTTTACCGGAGGAAACCATCGTGGAACGCACGCTCATCATCATCAAACCCGACGCCGTACAGCGTGGTTTGATCGGAGAGATCATCCGTCGGTTTGAAAGACGGGGACTGCGTATCGTTGCGATGAAGTTGATGCAGATCACTCCGGAACTGGCGGAGCGGCACTACGCCGTTCATAGGGGGAAGCCCTTCTATCCGGGACTGATTCGTTATATCACATCCGCACCGGTCGTGGTGATGGTGCTGGAAGGGACCCGCGCCATAGAAGTCGTCCGCCGGACAATGGGGGCGACCAATCCGGCAGAGGCTGCTCCGGGCACTATCCGGGCGGACTTCGGGCTGGAGGTGGGGCGCAATCTGGTCCACGGCTCGGATAGTCCGGAGACGGCAGCGTTTGAGATTCCTCTTTTCTTTACCGACGACGAGATTCTTTCCTATTCCCGCGCCACTGATCCCTGGATTTTTGAGTCATAAGGGCTGGGGCCAAGGGCATACCGGTATGGACGTCCCGGTCGGTTTACCGCCTATCGTTCCCAACCGTTCCATAGAGGGGATTTCCGCCGTCCTGCTCCCCTTCACCGAAGAGGGCCGGCCCGACGAAGATGCCTTCCTCGCCCATCTGGAGCGGACATGGGCCGCAGGGATCAGCCCTGCGGTCAACATGGATACCGGTTACGTCCATCTCCTATCCCGCGCCGAACGGATGCGCATACTGGACCTGACGGCTGCGGCGGCCCAGGGACGGCCTTTCGTCGCTGGCGCGTTCGTAGAGGGCGAGGAGGGCGATCTCGTCTCCCTCTATGTCCGAGAAACCGATGCCATTCAGGAGCGGGGCGGAACTCCCATCCTCTTCCAGAGCACTCCTCTGATCTCCCTCCCCGACGACGCGCTGGTGGAGACGTACCGCCGGATCGCTGCGCACTGCACGGAACTCCTCATCTTTGAACTGGGCACGATGTTCGCCCCCTTCGGGCGCATCTATCCGTTGAAAATTGTGCGCCAGTGGATGGAAATTCCTCCGATCGTCGGGCTCAAACACTCCTCGCTGCGACGGGAACCCGAATGGCAGCGGCTGGAACTGCGAAACCAGGTCCGCCCCGATTTCCGAATCTACACCGGCAACGACCTGGCGATTGATATGGTGATGTACGGCAGTGATTACCTCCTGGGACTTTCCACCTTCGCCCCGGACTTTTTCGCCCTTCGGGACGCGTACTGGCGGGCGGGCGACTGGCGCTTCTACGAACTCAACGACGTCCTGCAGTATCTGGGGCACTTCGCCTTCCGTCCGCCGATCCCTGCCTACCGCCACTCCGCGGCCCAGTTCCTGAAACTGCGGGGCTGGCTCCGCCACGACGCGACGCCCCCTCAGGCCTCTCGCCGTCCGGAGAGCGACCAGGAAGTACTGGAGAAAATCCTGGCCCAACTGGAGGCGCTGGTCTTGTGACGCCCGTCGCATACCGACCGATCTCCGTCCTGCGCACCCCCGACCAGTTCGCCGAACGCGTTCAGGCCCTGGGCCTGACGCTGGGGTTTGATCCCGAGGTAGAAAGCGGCCCCGACGCGCCGCTGGCCCGGCCCTGCCCTCTGCCCGATTTCACCGTCGGCAACCGATTCTGTGTCCAGCCGATGGAAGGCTGGGATGGTACCCCCGATGGCCGCCCCACCGAACTGACCTTCCGTCGCTGGCGACGGTTCGGGGAAAGCGGCGCCAAACTGATCTGGGGCGGCGAGGCGGTGGCGGTGTTGCCGGAGGGACGCGGCAACCCCCGCCAGTTGCTCATCAACGAATCCACCTTCTCCGACCTGGCCCGTTTGCGGGAGGCGCTGGTGGAGGCCCACCAGGCCCGCTGGCCCGCCGACGACCTCTACATCGGCCTGCAACTGACCCACTCCGGCCGCTTCGCCCGTCCGGAGGGGAAACCCCAGCCCCGCATCCTCTACCATCACCCCATCCTGGACCGCCGGATGGGCCTCCCCGACGATTATCCCCTCCTCACCGACGGGGAAATTGCGCGCATCGTGGAGGCCTTCGTCCGGGCCGCTGCGCTGGCCCAGAGGGCGGGCTTCCACTTCGTGGACATCAAGCACTGTCACGGTTACCTGGGGCACGAATTCCTCAGTGCGGTGGATCGGCCGGGGCAATACGGCGGCCCGCTGGAGAACCGCACCCGTTTCCTGCGGGAGGTCGTGGAGGGCATTCGCGCCGAGGCGCCGGGGCTGGCGATCGGGGTGCGCCTCTCCGCCTTTGATTTCATCCCCTTCCGGGCCGGCGAGGACGGGGTCGGAAGGCCCGAAGACTGGCCCGCCGACCGTCCGTATCCCTACGCCTTCGGCGGCGACGGATCCGGCACGGGGGTGGACCTCTCCGAACCCCATCGGTTGCTCTCCCTGCTGGAGGAACTGGGGGTGCAACTGGTCAATATCTCAGCAGGGAGCCCGTACTATTGCCCCCACATCCAGCGCCCGGCCCTGGTCCCGCCCCCTGATGGGTACCTGCCGCCTGAGGAACCGCTGGTGGGGGTGGACCGGCTGATCCGCGCGACCGCCGAACTGAAGAGGGCCCATCCCACCCTGCGGGTCGTCGGGTCGGGGTATTCCTATCTGCAGGAGTGGTTGCCCAACGTGGCGCAGTACGTCGTCCGGACCGGCGGGGCAGACTTCGTCGGACTGGGGCGGATGAACCTGGCCTACCCCCACCTCTGCGCCGATGTCCTGGAGGGCCGTCCGCTTCAGCGCCGCCTCCTCTGCCGGGCCTGCAGCGACTGCACTGCCGCGCCCCGTAGCGGCCTGGTCAGCGGCTGCTACCGGATAGACCGCGCCTACAAAGACCGGCCCGAGGCCCGTGCGCTTCGCCGCTGGTCCCCGCCCGGACGTTATTGACCTTCCCATTGCCAAAGGAACCCTTTTAGCCGCTTCTTATGTAACCGGGCAAATTATCCCGGCAATAGCC
>CAKZOY010000109.1 GCA_937138275.1 uncultured Chloroflexota bacterium | reverse complement strand
GGAAGTAAGGGCATATGCGTCAACTGGGTGGGTTTGAAACCCACCCCGGGACGTAGCGGAGTGGCGCTTCAGCCTGCGCAGCAGGGTTATGTAGGGGCAACTTTCAAAGTCGCCCCTACCGGAGGGCTCACCCTCCGACGGGAAGGGTTGCCACCTCTGCTCCCTCACCTTAAATTGACCCATAGGGGAACAGGGGGACTCACATCGGCATATGCGTCAATTTAAGGTGGGGAGAGCAATGCTATCCTGGTATAGTTCCGTTTTTTCTTTTCGCGACCCGCCTGTTCCCCGGACAGGAAAATTCCGGCAAACTGGTCCCGATGGTCAAGCAGCAGGCCCGCCTGTGGGGGCTGGATACCGGGGCGCCGTTGCTCCTGGTGGACGGCCCGCCGAGGATCGGCTGTCCGGTCATCTCGGCCAGCGCCGGAGCGGACCTGGCCCTGGTGGTGGCGGAGCCGACCGTCTCCGGGGGGCATGACCTGGAGCGGATTCTGGCGACCGCCGCTCACTTCGGAGTGCCCACCTGGGTGATCATCAACAAGGCCGACCTGAACCCGGCCCGGGCGGAGGAGATCGCCGCGTTCTGCGACGCGCGCGGCGTGGAAATCGTGGGGCGAGTCTCTTACGATACCGTCGTAACGGAAGCGATGGTGCGCGGTCTGCCGGTGACGGAGTTCGCCGACGGGCCGGTGTCAGCGGCGCTCCGGGAAATCTGGCGGGAGGTCCGGCGATGGCTCAGCGCCTGATGCCGGACGGAGAAGGTTCGTGGGAATCCGGCCGCAGTGGAGGTCAAACCCTTTTTCCGATGCGGGGGAGCCGTGCCTGCCAGGCGATGAGGCGAAGGGTTCGTCCGGCCTGCCGGGCCACGCGGTCATCAGCCGGGCCCGGTCCGTAGACGGCTGCCTGGTATTCGGCCAGCAGGCGGTTCACCCAGGGCTCCGCCCTCGGGAGCAGAGATGCGAGACGAACGCCCCGTTCGGCGGGGGTCTCGGCAGGGGAGGGCGGAGCGCCCAGGCGGG
>CAKZOY010000108.1 GCA_937138275.1 uncultured Chloroflexota bacterium | reverse complement strand
CCCTCGTAGAGCGCGGGGCGAAGGTGCGAATCGTGGATGACCTCTCCAGCGGCAAACTGGAGAACATCCAACACCATCTGGCGCAGGGCACCGTGGAGTTCATCCAGGCCGACCTGCGGGAGCCGGGAGTGACGCGGATGGCCATGCAGGGGATAGACATCGTCTTCCACCTGGCCGCCGACCACGGCGGGCGGGGATACGTGGACCTGCATCAGGCCGGCCCGGCCTCCAACCTCTTCCTGGATGGCCTGGTCTTCTGGGAGGCCCGGCGGGCCGGGGTGGAAAAGGTCGTTTTCGCCTCCTCGGGGTGTGTTTATCCCAACTTCCTGCAGAGCGACCCTGAACGGGAAGTCTACCTCACCGAGGACCTGGTCAAGCCCCCTTATGACGCCGACAATATGTACGGCTGGGCGAAACTGATGGCCGAACTGACCCTCAAGGCCTACTATCGGGAATACGGGATGAAGGCCGCTTCCTGTCGCTACTTCACCGTCTACGGGCCGCGCGGGGTGGAGAACCATGCCGTCATTGCGATGATCGCAAAAGCCTTCATCGGTCAGAATCCCTTTGAGGTCTGGGGCGATGGCACCCAGGTGCGCAACTGGACCTACATTGACGATATTGTGCGGGGAACCATCCTGGCCGCCGAGAAGATTGACGATGGCACAGCGGTCAACCTGGGCACGATGGAGCGGATACGGGTAATAGATGCCGTCAAGATGGTGCTGGAGTACACCGGTCACAAGGCCGAGATTGTCTTCCGTCCGGATATGCCCACTGGTCCGCTGAACCGGGTGGCCGATAACGCGCTGGCGAAGGAATTGCTGGGCTGGGAGCCTCGGGTGCCCTTCCGGGAGGGGCTGAAGCGCACCATTGACTGGTATTTCGCCACAAAGGACCGGGAGCAGGTGAGACAAATCCTGGGTCGGATGCTTACGGAACGGTAGGGATGCACATCGCCCTCGGCTATCGCTGGTTTCCCACTGCAGCAGGGTATCATCTGGAGCGGGCGCTGCAGGCCCTGGGCCACAGGGTCACCTATGTAGGTCTGCCCTGCGCGACCCGACCCGGCTATGATACCACCGTCCCGGTGGGCGAAATCATCGCCGCCCTGCCGGAAATGCCCGAACTCTATCTCTGGATTGATCCGGCTGGCCGGTATTTCCCACCGGGCATTGAAAACCTGCCTATCCCTACGGTTTGTTACCTGATTGATGTACACCTGGGTACCTGGCGGGAACAGGTAGCACGCTTTTTTGATGCTATCTTCATTGCTCAAAGGGACTACCTGGAACGGTTCCGTCGTGCTGTTGGTCATAATCAGGTCTACTGGTTGCCCCTGGCCGCTGCCCCGGACGTCCATTACGACCACGGTCTCCCCCGCGTCTACGATGTGGGCTTTGTGGGCAACATCGCTCGGGCCCATCGGAACACGGCGCGGGCGCGTCGCCTCAGGCTCATCGCCGGGCGCTTTCGCACTAATGACTTTTATCGCGTGTATATGCCAGAAGAAGTTGGGGAAGTCTACAGCCGATCCCGCATCGTTTTCAACTGCAGCATCGCTGGGGACGTCACGATGCGGGTTTTTGAGGGGACGGCCTGCGGGGCGCTGGTGCTTACCGATGCTGTCGCCAATGGCCTGGCAGAGTTGTTTGAGATCGGACGGGAAATTGTAGTATACGAGGACGATGCCGACCTTCTGGAGAAATTAGAGTACTACTTGACCCACGAGGAGGAACGGGAAACTATTGCTCGGGCCGGGCAGCAAAGGACGCTCGCCGAGCATACCTATCCTTGTCGGGTGGCCCGCCTGCTGGAGATCGTCACGGCACCGGATTTTCAACAACGGGCACCGATGCGCACCGCTTCGTCGGCCGAGCGATGGGAAGCACGACGAGAAGTCTATATCCACCTCCATATGCTGGATGCGCTGCTGGATGGGACACGCTCAATGGGATTCGGCCCCGCACAGCGTCTTTTGACTGCTATACCCTGCCTGCTCCGGAGGTTGATCCTGTGACGAATAGCGGTTCGTGTCCGGTTTGCGAAGCGACGGATTTCCGAACAGTGATTACC
>CAKZOY010000107.1 GCA_937138275.1 uncultured Chloroflexota bacterium | reverse complement strand
CAGGTGCGCCAGATGAGCACCCATCTGGCCGCTCCCGTCGCCGCTTACCGCTGGGACCGGCCCGAGGACTGGCCGGATGACGTCCGGGTTGCCTCACCTTCCCTCTCCGCCGCCGCACCCCTCCTCGCCCATCCGCTGGATGCGGAACAGATCGCCGGATACGCCCTCATCCCCGACATCCACGGCAATCCCGCCCTGATCCTGCGGGTGGTGGAAAGCCGGGAGATCGCCCGCCAGGCCCAGATGGCCCTGCGTCTCTTCATCGGCAGCATCCTCATCCTGGGCCTGCTGTTTACCGCGGCGACACTCCTCCTGCTGGACCTTCTGGGCCTGCGCCGATTGGCCGCATTGACGGCAGAAGTGGGGGACATCGGCACCCGCGGCGAGCCCGGCCGCCGGGTGACGGTGCGCGGGAAAGACGAACTGGCCGACCTGGCCCGCGCGGTCAACGATATGCTGCGCGCGCTGGAGCAGGCCCAGCGGGAGCGGGAGGAACAGGAGGCCCGTCTCCTGCGCCTGGCGGAACATTCTCCGGACGTCCTTTACCGCCTGGCAGTTTCGCCACCCCGATTGAACTACGTCTCCCCCGCCGTCACCCGTATCCTGGGATACCCGCCGGAGGACTTTTACGCGTTTCCGCGGCTGATCTTCCGGCTGATCCATCCGGAGGACCGACATCTGTTAGGGGCAGCGCTGCGGGCAGAACTACCGCCGGAGGAGCCCCTCATCCTCCGCTGGATCACCCGTAAAGGGGAGACAGTGTGGGCGGAACATCGCCATACGCTGGTCCGCGATGAAGCCGGCAATGTTACCAGCGTGGAGGGTATCGCCCGCGACATCACCCAGCAGAAGCGGGCAGAGATGGAGATCGCCCAACTGAACGCCGTCCTGCGGGCTATCCGTAACGTGAACCAGTTGATCAGCCGGGAAAAGGACCGGGGGAAACTCCTGCGCGCCGTATGTGAGGAACTGGTGAACACCCGCGGCTACACCTCCGCCTGGGTAGTACTGACCGACGGCACACCGCACCTTGCTGCTGGAGCCGGTCGGATCGCCGATGCCCCTCCGGACCTCGTCCGCCAGTGGGAAGAGCATATCCTGACGGATAGACTCCGCCGGCTCCTTGACCAACCCCAGATGCTGGTGGCGAGCGGTGCTCAATTTTCCTGCCCCTTTTTGTCCCAGGAGCCAGAGGCGGTCGGGATGATGGTCCGCATGGAGCATGCCGGGCAGGTCTATGGCCTCTTATGTGCGCTGCTCCCGGCGAACGTATCCCCCTCTGCGGAGGAGCAATCCCTCTTCGCCGAAGTCGCCAGTGATATCGCGTTCGCCCTGCACAACCTGGAGCAGGAAGAGGCGCTGCGCCGCTCCCAGAGAGAGTGGCACGACATCTTCCGCGCGATCGGCCACCCAACCTTCGTGCTGGATGTCCACCATAACGTGCTGGCGGCCAATCAGGCGGCGCTCCGGCAGTTGGGAAAACCCGCCGAAGAGGTGGTTGGCAGGAAATGCTACGAACTGTTCCATGGGCCCGAAGGCATCCCGGCGATATGCCCGATGGAGGCCGCGCTGCGCTCCGGCAAGACGGAAACGATAGAAATGGAAATGGAGACCGTGCTGGGCACGTTCCTCGTCTCCTGCACGCCGGTCGTGGACGAGCAGGGGCGGGTTGAAAAAGTGATCCACATCGCCACCGACATCACCGAGCGCAAACGGGCGGAAAAAGCCATGCTGGAAAGCGAAGAGCGGTTCCGCATGCTCAGCGAAGCATCCCTCGCCGGTGTATACCTGATCCAGGACGGCCTGCTCCGCTATGTGAACCCCACCGCGGCCGGGATGTTCGGTTACACCCCGGAGGAGGTGATAGACCGCCTGACTCCGCTGGACGTGATCGCTCCGGAAGACCGCGAGATGGTACAGGAACAGATCCGTCGCCGCTTTGCCGGAGAGATGGTAAGCGTCCAATACCAGTTCCGCGGCCTGCGGAAGGACGGCTCCACTCTGGAATGCGAGGTCCTGGGAACCATCACAGAATACCGGGGTCGGCCGGCCATCCTGGGCACCCTGCTGGATATCACCGAACGCAAGCGGGCGGAAGAGGCGTACCGGGTCCTGGTGGAACATTCCCTACAAGGCTTTGCCATCATTCAGGGTGGCAGGGTCGTATTCGCCAATCCGGCCCTGACCACGTTGAGTGGCTATACCGTTGAAGAGTTGCTCTCCCTATCGCCGGAGCAGTTGAAGGCAGTGGTGCATCCCGACGATCGGGAGCGGGTCTGGGCGATCCTGACACGACAGCTGGCAGGAGAGCCATTGCCCCCGCACCAGGAGTTCCGATTTGTACGGAAGGACGGCGAGGTCCGCTGGGTACGAACGCTGGCGACCCGGATTGAATATCAGGGTTCGCCCGCTGTGCAGGTTGCCTACATAGACATCACCGACCAGAAACGGTCCGAGGAGAAAATCCGCCAGCAGATGGCCGAACTGCAGCGCTGGTACGAGGTAACCTTAGGCCGCGAGGGTCGGGTCATAGAACTCAA